>CAILUB010000046.1 GCA_903837305.1 uncultured Cytophagaceae bacterium | reverse complement strand
CGTCGTCATCAGAAAGAAGATGGCTTCGTTTATGAGAAGCATAAGATGTTTTTGTATAAAGAAGATTTTGACAAATTTGTAGAAGGTTTGAATGAGGCAGTTAATCACGTAAAGACGGAGTTAATGCCAGATGTTGATTTTTCATCTTTCAATCGTGAAGAAGATGAGTTTGGAAACAGTGAATTGAAATGGGAGTAATATTCTTTAAAATATTCGAAAAAGCCTCTGAGAAATCAGGGGCTTTTTGATTTTTAGCCGTACTTTTGTGCTTTCATTTTTAAAATAACTATGGGATTAACTTGTGGAATTGTCGGATTGCCTAACGTAGGTAAATCAACTTTATTTAGTGCTATTTCTTCTAATAAGGCAGAAGCAGCAAATTATCCTTTTTGTACGATTGAGCCCAATGTGGGGATAGTTACAGTGCCGGATGATCGCTTAAATATATTAGCTGAATTAGTGAAGCCTAACCGCATATTACCTACGGTTATTGAGTTTACTGATATAGCTGGGTTAGTGAAGGGAGCTTCGACTGGAGCTGGTTTAGGAAATAAGTTTTTAGCTAATATTCGTGAGGTGGATGCCATAATTCACGTAGTTCGCTGTTTTGAGGATGAAAATATTGTACACGTGGAAGGTCGCGTGAATCCTGTAAGTGATAAAGAAATTATTGATTTAGAATTACAGATTAAAGATTTAGATTCTGTTGATAAGAAAATTTCTAAAACTGAAAGAGCGGCTAAGGCTGGAGATGCAAAGGCAAAAGCTGAATTGGCAGCTCTACAACAGTTCAAAAAAACATTAGAGGAGGGAAAATCAGCTCGTACCGTAGTGATGGATGATGAACTTCGTCAAACGGCCATAGGGGATTTATATCTGTTAACTGATAAGCCGGTGATATATGTGGCCAATGTGGATGAGGCTTCTATTGCTGCTGGCGGAAATCAGTATGTTGATGAGCTGAAAGCAAATGTAGCTTCTGAAAATGCAGAAGTGGTTGTTGTTTGTGCTGCCTTAGAGGCTCAAATTGCAGAGATGGAAGACTTGGATGATCGTGCCATGTTTCTAGAAGAATATGGTTTAAAGGAATCAGGTTTAGATAAATTGATTCGTAGTTCTTATCACTTGTTAAATTTAATTACCTATTTCACTGCAGGAGTTCAAGAAGTACGTGCATGGACTATTCAAAAAGGATGGAAAGCGCCAGCAGCTGCTGGTGTGATTCATACGGACTTTGAGCGTGGTTTTATTCGGGCTGAGGTAATCAAGTTAGCTGATTATGTTGCTTATAAAACAGAAGCAGGATGTAAGGAAGCTGGAAAATTAAGCGTAGAAGGTAAGGAGTATTTGGTGCAGGATGGAGACATTATGCACTTCCGCTTTAATGTCTAGAAATTGCTTTTACCTTCGGACTCATTTCCTTCGGACTGACTACTGCCCACTGACAACTGAGCTATACCCCACCAGCGCGTCATATCTTGTGCCTGGTTTCTGATAATAAATGAGAACCTCATAGAGGTTTTCGGTTTGAGCGTAATTTCCCTCTAATGTTGAATTAGGGGGATTTTTGCTTCTAAACTGGTAGTTGTAAATCCCTTGCTTTAAAATTTGTTTGTTTTCGAGTAATCCTGAAGAGGGGTTATACTGCAATCTTGAAGAAAGTGAATAGTCATTAAATCCTCCTACAACATAGATTTCCTCTAAATTGTCTTTAGTTTTCAAACGAAAAGTGCATTGTACATAGTCTGCTTGTAATGGATTTTCTCGATTTTCGTAGGATTCTATAACATAGGAACCATTCAAATCATTTCGCTGAACATAAGGGTATAATCCTTGCGGCTGTTCAATTTGCGAATTAATTAAGTTTATTTTTTCGCTTGTTATAATTTGGTCGACAAATGAAAGTTTCTGTTGCGAACTACGCAAATCTATTAGCCTAAACTCATTAGAACCAGGGAAAGCATTTTCCTGTCCGAAAAATGGAAAGGAGAGACTATTTTCTTGAAGATTGAATTGACCTGTAGGAAGATGATGTAAAAGGTTTATAGAATGGTGGTTTTGGCGAACCTGTATGCTTAATTGTTCATCGCCTGCGTAGTTTAAGTTAGGGGGAATAGTTAATTTGAAATCGATGGTCTGGTGACTGTAGCGTAAGGCATTGGTTTTGGCATACGAAAAAGACGTTTGCATTTTTACCAGCTGTTCTGCTACGGAGAATCTGACACAAAGAACCGTGTCTTTCTTATTTCGTTTATTGTAGACCATTGCTATGTAATTCCCGCTAACTTTTAGACTAGGAATGGGTACGGTATAATGCAAGTAAGGAACCTTAGTACCTAGAGAGGATTCCGGATTTCTGAGCGGAATATCATTAAAATCTGACAAATATTCTATTTCAGATAATGGGGATGGGGTCCAGTTAGACTGGCAATGTATTATTCTGAAATAATAGGAAGGATAATTAAGCCCCAAATCATCAAATTTTAAGGAGGATGAATTTTCTGATCCTAGGTTTAGTACAACATTGGGATGAATGTACTTTTCCGCTGTTTGAATAAAAGCGGTTTGAATATTTGAATGGTGAATTCGAGATTCTATTTGCGATAAAATTGTTAATGGAAGACCTAGAAAAAGCAAAAGCGAGATATAGGTCTTCATAAGGATTAAATTAATGCTTCCCAAGCAGCAGTGATAGTCTGTAAATTATTCTTTTCAGTTGCTAATGAAATTTCTAATTGCTTAAGGCCCGTGTAATCTGCTTGATTAGCTAAATCTACCATTTGGGCTTCGATAGTGGCGATGCGATTTTCGGTTTCCATAATTTCGGCTTCAAGCTTTTCTATTTGCTTGGCTTGATTAGGTGTCTTTGCTTCCACAGGAGCTAACTCTGGTTTAGCTTTCAAAGCTGCCTTCAAAGAAACGGGTTTAGGGGTTTCCCTTGTAGCCATCCAGGTCTCGTATTCATCAAAAGAACCTGGGTATTCCTTGATTTCATGATCTTCTATGTACCAAATCTTATTGGCTATATTACTAACGAAATAACGATCGTGGGATACAACAACATAGGTTCCCTCATATTGTTGCAAAGCTTGAATTAAGATATTCACCGATTGCATATCCAAGTGATTGGTAGGCTCATCGAGTAAAAGGAAGTTGGCTTCGGAAATTAATACTTTAGCTAAAGCTACACGAGATTTTTCTCCACCAGAAAGGACCTTGATCTTTTTAAATACCTCTTCACCTGAGAACAAGAAACAACCCAATACGGAACGCAATTCCATCTCTGTTTTGGTCGTTCCTGTGCCTTTCAATTCATCTATTAAGGTATTTTCAACCGTTAAACTTTCTAATTGGTGCTGAGCAAAGAAGGATTCGATCACATTATGACCAGTTCGTCTTTCGCCTTCGATTTGTTCTGTACCTGAAATGATACGAAGTAATGTCGATTTACCCTTTCCATTGGCACCGATTAAAGCGATTTTATCACCGCGGTTAATCGTAGCTGATGTATTTTTTAAGATCACTTTCTCTCCAAATGCTTTGGAAATATGTTCTAAAAACAAAATAAATCTTCCCGGTTCCGTACCAAAGTTAAATTTGAAATTAACTTTTGCTTTTTCATCAATGACATCATCAATGATGTCGATTTTATCTAACGCTTTTACTCTTGATTGTACTTGTCTGGCTTTAGAAGCTTTAGCCTTAAAGCGTTCGATAAAACGCTCTGTCTGGCGAATTTGAGATTGTTGGTTCTCAAATGCTCCTTTTTGAATCTCATTTCTAAGCGCTTTTTCTTCCATGTAGAAAGAATAGTTACCCGGATATAAGGTGATTTTTGCGCCAGAAACTTCGGCAATGTTATCAATCGTGCGATCTAAGAAATAACGATCGTGGGATACTACCACAATCGAACCTTCATAATCGTGGATGTACTTTTCAACCCATTCGATGGACGGTAAGTCCAAGTGGTTAGTAGGCTCATCCAGTAGGAGTAAGGCTGGTTTTTGTAACAATAATTTCGCGAGCATGACACGCATTCTCCAACCTCCTGAAAATAATTTCAATGGTCTCTGTAAATCATCCGTGCTAAAACCTAAACCTTCTAAAATCTCTTCTGTGCGCGATTGAATTGTGTATCCGTCCAAACGTTCAAAATCCTCTTGAAGTTTAGCAAGTACATCGATGTCTTTGTCTTCATAATTTGTTTCCATCTTATGAAGCACGGCATCGATATCTTTTTGTAATTCTAACTGTTTTTCAAAGGCCTGCATGGCCACATTCAAAATGCTATCATCCGTTTGATAAGACAATAGATCTTGATTCAGGAACCCGATTGTGCAATCGCCTGACTTAGAAATTGTTCCTCCATCTGGCGTATATTCTCCAGAAATTAGGCGCAATAAAGTAGATTTACCGGTTCCATTGGCACCGATTAAACCGATTTTAGTTTTAGGCTTTATGTGTAAACTTGCTCCTTCGTATAAGGCGCGACTTCCGAAATAGAAGTTTAAATTGGATATTGATAACATTTTACAAAGATAGCCGTTTTCTTGCATTTAGACCACCTAAATGCGGACATTTGACTAATTCTTCTAATCCAGGATAATTTGTTTCCGTTTTAGAATATCCTAAAGCCTTCGAAAGTGCCATTGTTCGGTTGTTGTCTCCCATGGACCATTCGATATCATCCATTGTCATTTGAGCAGGATGTTCATATCCACAAGCATGTGTGATTTCTGCGATCTCTTTAACGAGTGTATAATGGTAGCGGTAGTAGCGTTCGCTTTTTAACGTTACGTCTATTCCTGCTTGTAGCCACTTATTGGATGTTGCAATGCCAGTAGGGCAGTGGTTTGTATGGCATTTTTGTGCTTGAATACACCCAATGGACATCATTGCCTCACGTGCAATGTGAATGCTATCTGCTCCCATAGCGAAAGCCATCAAGGATTTCTCTGGAAACCCTAACTTTCCTGAAGCAATAAAGAAGATTTTGTCCGTTAAATTATGTCGTTGGAAAATCTGGTAAACTTTCGCAAAGGCAAAAGTGAATGGCATTGAAACGTGGTCAGCGAAGGCGTGTGGTGCTGCACCAGTTCCTCCTTCCCCTCCATCAATAGTGATGAAATCTGGGCCTTTACCGTGTCTTTCCATGTAGGCCGCTAATTCTTCCCATTGTTCCAGTTTACCAATCGCTGATTTTACACCCACGGGCAAACCCGTTTCTGAGGCCATCGCTTCTATAAATTCTACCATTTCTGGAACAGTAGAAAACTCTGAATGAAAGGCAGGCGACATCGCATCTTGACCCATCGGAATGTGACGAATTTCTGCAATTTCTTTATTGATTTTGGATTTAGGTAGCATTCCGCCTTTTCCTGGTTTCGCCCCTTGGGAAAGTTTTAATTCAATTGCCTTAATACAGGGATTTTCAACCACTTTTTGTTTTAGCTTCTCCATCGAAAAACGCCCATTTAATTCTCTAACGCCAAAATACGCTGTTCCAATGTTTAGCATCACATCAGCACCGTTTTGGTGGTAAGGTGATAAGGAGCCTTCGCCCGTGTTGTGATAGCATCCAGCTAAAAGTGCTCCTTTATTTAAAGATTCTACTGCCTTGGCAGATAAAGAACCATATGACATACCCGAAATATTAACAATGGAATAAGGTCGATAGGGTTTAGCTCTTTTATGATATGCGCCTATGACTTTTGCAGCTGGTAAAACACCAGGGTTCTTGTGGTATAAGTGCTCTTTTGATGGATTAAATCCCATCATCGCGTTTTTGATAAAAATATAGCCAGGTGAGCTGAAGTCTTGATCTGTTCCAAAGCCTTGTAAGTTATTTTCATTCTTAGAAGAGGCATAGATCCAAGAGCGCTCTTGACGGTTAAATGGTAATTCTTCTCGATTATTCGCTACTATATATTGCCTAATTTCAGGACCAATGCGTTCAAGCCAATATCTAAAATGGCCTACAATGGGAAAATTGTGGGTGATGGTGTGGCTTTTTTGAATGAAAACGTCACGAATAATAACAAGGATAGCGAAGAGTGTTATCCAAAACCAGGCGGAGGATAAAATGTTCATAGAGTTGATGAATTAATGGTTCAAATTTAGGTTCATTTTGGCAATATTATTACCAATAGTTCTAATTATCTTTGTGGTTTATTTTATACTATGCAGGCAGATTATCACTTATTAAAAAAATATGTAGCTTCTGTTTTTACGGCCATTGGTTGTAGTGAGGAAGAGGCATACCTTGCTTCCGATGTCCTTGTATCTGCAGATGCAAGAGGAATTGATTCTCATGGGGTCGCTCGTTTAGCAGGATATGTTCGTCTCTTCGATAACGGGAGATTAAACACAAAACCACAGGTAAAAGTTTTACATGAAACGCCTTCAACTGCTACTTTAGATGGAGATCGTGGTTTAGGACTGATAGTGGCTCCTAAGGCAATGGAAATTGCCTGTGAAAAAGCGGCTTTGGCAGGTACGGGTTGGGTAGCTGTTCAGAATTCTAATCACTTCGGTATTGCTGGTTATCACGCAATGAAAGCTCTTCCATCCCAAATGATAGGTTGGGCCATGACACATGCTGCTCCTCTAGTAACCCCCACATTTTCAATGGAAAAATTACTCGGAACAAATCCGATTGCAGTGGCTATTCCAGCGAATGAAGAACCTGCTTTTGTGGCTGATTTTGCTTCAACTGCAGTGGCATATGGTAAATTAGAAATACTTCAGCGAAAAGGTTTAGATACGCCAGATGGCTGGGTACAGGATGCAAATGGTGATCCTTGCAATGATGCTTTTGCGATTAAAAATGGAGGAGCCTTGTTACCATTAGGTGGAGATAGAGAACATGGATCTCACAAAGGGTATGGTTTGGGTGCGATTGTAGATATCTTATCTGGTGTATTGTCTGGCGCAAATTTTGGCCCTTGGGTGCCTCCATTTGCGACTGCAGGATTTATGCAGGCAGGAGAGACGGTAGGGAATGGAACGGGTCATTTTTTAGGTGCTATGCGCGTAGATGCATTTAGACCAGCGGAGGATTTTACAAAAGATATGGATAAATGGATTCGTCGCTTTAGGTCTGCCAAAGCTGTGGAAGGCAAGCAAGTCCTCATTCCAGGTGACCCTGAACGTGAATTAGAAGTGATTCGTCGTGTGGAGGGAATTCCTTTATTAGTTCCTGTGGTGGAGGATTTAAAATCCTTAGCCTCTCGTTTTAACTTAGATTTTAAATTAGATTAATATGGTTAAGAATAAGCGTATCAAGATTTTTATTTTGGTTTTCAGTTTGGTGTCAGCCATGTTCTCTTACTATGTTTGGCAAGTGTTTAAAACTCCTAATTTTAGAGTAGAAGCCAAACAACCGTTCGAGTTATTCATTCCTGAAAATGCTACCTATGAAACGGTTTTGGATACATTGAAAAAGCACGATTTAGTCCGTGATCAATTGAGCTTTCGATTTCTGGCGAAGGTATTAAACTATCCAGAGAAAGTACGTCCTGGTCGCTATGTTATACATAGTGAAATGGGTAACTGGGAATTATTGCGCAAACTAAGGAATGGACGTCAAGATGCCTATAAAGTGGTCATTAACAACTTCAGATTAAAAGAGGATATTGCAGGACGCATCGCCCATCAGACTGATTATGATTCTGCTGCTATTTATGCTGTATTGGATTCCTCAGAATTAATGCAAAAATGGGGTTTTACTTCCGAAACAAGTCCGGCTATTTTTGTTCCGAATACATATGAGGTGAATTGGACAACGTCTTTTCCAGAGTTTTTGGAAAAGATGAATAAAGCTTATGTGAAGTTTTGGACGGACAAAAGAAAAGCAGAAGCGTTGAAATTAGGTTTGACTCCAGTTCAGGTTTCGATTCTAGCCAGCATTGTTTATGGTGAATCTAAAAATCCTAAAGAGCAGGCACGTGTTGCTGGTGTCTACTGGAATCGTTTGCAGGCCAATATGCCTCTTCAAGCAGATCCTACTGTAGTTTTTGCATGGAAAGATTTTTCCATTAAGCGGGTGACTAGTAAATATACAGCGCTTAATTCTCCCTATAATACCTATAGAAACACGGGTTTGCCTCCTGGCCCCATTTCAATTGTTCCTAGCGATGTGATAGATAAAGTACTGAATCTCGAACACCACAGCTACATTTACTTCTGTGCTAATGCTGATTTTTCTGAGAACCACGCTTTTGCAGTTACCTATGAAGAGCATAGGAAGAATGCAGCAGATTATCAGAGAGCTTTAGATCAACGTAAAATACATTAATATGCTCACTCACCAGGTTTCTTACCGCGTTTGCTATGCAGATACTGACCAAATGGGGTATGTGTATTATGGCAATTATGCTCGCTTTTATGAGATTGCTCGTGTAGAAACCTTGCGTAGTATCGGGGTTAGTTATAAGGTCTTGGAAGACGCTGGAATAGGTTTGCCGGTCTATGAAAATTACTCGAAGTACCATGCACCAGCTTTATACGACGATTTATTGCAGATTAAATGTACATTACTCCAGATGCCTTCTGCTCGTATCGAATTTGAATATAAAATATATAACCAAAGTAATGTTTTATTACACGAAGGTAAGACGACTTTAGTCTTTATGGATTTAGTCTCAAAAAAAATAGTTAAGGCACCTGAATGGTTGATTTCAGCTATTTTGAAACATAGAAATGATGATTAATAGGGTTTTGCGGGAGATTAGGCTGTTTTGGAAGGATTGTGAGGAACATTATGTTTTAGCACGTATTCTCACGATTTTATATCAAAAGATTTTTCATTTTGATATAGACGTTCGTGCAGCTGCAGTTGCCTATAATTTCACTTTGGCTGTTTTCCCGACTATTATCTTTCTATTCTCGTTACTAGCCTACATTCCGGTGGATAACTTTGATATCAAAATGGTGAATTTTTTAAAGTCATCGATCCCCAAAAACCTACAGAAAGATTTCACCGAGTTACTCTTAGATTTGATTCGAAAAAAATCCGGTGGAGTTTTGTCTTTTGGATTTTTATTTGCCTTATATGCTTCAACAAGTGGAATTCAAGCACTCATTCGTTCATTTAATTTAACCTATAAGACGAAAGAGAATCGAGGAATTTTAAAGGAGCGTGTGATTGCAGTTTCATTAAATTTCTTGTTGACTTTTGTCTTGATTACGGCATTCTCCGTATTTATTGTGGGAAAATTAGTCATTGGTTATTTAAAAGGGAAAGGCTTAATAGATTATGATTTCAATTTCTATATGTTGAATATTCTGACCTATTTCCTCATTTTCGCTATCTTCTTTTTAACCATTTCCATTATCTATTATTATGCTCCTGCGATTACTAAACGTTGGAAGTTCTTTAATGCAGGCTCTATTACAGCCTCAATTTTAACCATTTTAGTAACAAATTTATTCTCCTATTATCTGGTCAATTTTGCGAGTTATAATAAGGTATACGGTTCGATTGGATCATTGATTGCTTTGATGGTCTGGTTATACTTTATTGCCTTAATTTTACTCGTGGGGTTTGAAATTAATGCTAGCATTGATCAAGTGAAAGAGGAACAAGAGGAATCAGAAACAGATTATTTTTTCGAATAATATGGCAGAGCTTATCCGACTTTACGACAAAAATAATAGTCAGGCTATGTTGGATTTGATCGTAAACGCATTGAATAAAGATGCGGTTATTATCTATAAGACCGATACTATGTATGCCTTAGGATGTCATATTAATTCTACTAAGGCAGTTAACCGCATATGTGAAATTAAGGGCATTCAAGCTTCCAAAAATCGCTTTTCGTTTATTTGCTCGAATTTAAGTTCAATTGCGAATTATGCCAAAGTATCTGATTTCGCCTTCAAGACACTAAAAAAATACCTTCCAGGTGCATACACATTTGTATTGCCTGCAAGTTCCAAGGTTCCATCCATTTTAGTACAAGGAAAGAAAACAGTAGGTATTAGAATACCAGATTATGATCCTATTTTATCGATCGTGGAGTTATTGGGATCTCCTTTATTGACCACCTCCTTGCCTCACGATGATTTAGAAGTAGAAGAATATACTGATCCTAGTTTGATTATGGATCGATGGGGTCATGCTGTTGACTTGGTACTTGATGGGGGATTCGGAGCTTATGTACCCTCTAGTGTGGTGGAAATAGTAGAGGATTCATTTAATGTTCTCCGCGAGGGTGCGGGTGATTGCGCTGAATTTAATTAAGCCCATTTAGTGCTTAATTTATCAGGCTTTGTATGCTTCCAACGTCTATGTGACCATAAATACTGTTCCGGATACTCATTTATTGATTTCTCTAATCTTCGGGCAAAACGTTCGATAATTTCCCCTGGAGCTAACTCTTCAAATGGTGCATTGGCAATTAATTCATACGTTAATGTGTACTTTCCTCTTTTAGTGCGAATAGCTTCTGCAAAAACTACAGGATAGTTGTATTCTCGTGCGAAACGTTCCATACCAGTAAAGAAGGCAGTGTCTTGATGTAAAAATGTTGTCCAATAGGCACTTTCTGGTTTTTGAGGTGCTTGATCAGCAGCGAGACAAATAACGCGAGGGATATCTTTTCGTTCCCTGGTTGATAAGATAGATTCTCTTTTTTCTAATAAAACTATATGTCCAAATCTGGAGCGTACCAGTTTTGTGAATTCATTAAAGGTGGGATTGTTCAATTTTTGGTAAATGATATCGTGTGGGTTTTTACTAAGGCCTAATCGATGAATTGCCCATTCCCAATTCCCTTGGTGTCCAGCCACTAATAAGACAGGTATTCCTTTCTTGATAAAATCGGTTACTACTTCTTCATTTTTGATTTCGTACCGATCTAAAATTTCATCTTTAGTTATCGAAGCACCTTTAAAAAACTCTACTATCTGATCTGTTAAATAGCCATAAAAACGATAGAGTAAATTGTTTAACTCTTTTTGCGAGGCATTAGGAAATGAATTTTTTAAGTTGTGTTGGATAACTTTTTTCCTATACGGAATAAGAAAATAGAATAAATTAGCACAGAAAGTGGCAAAACCATAAAGTATAGGTAAGGGTAATCTTCCAATAAGTTTGTACAGAAATAGGGGAGACACTTTCATTCTTATTATCTTTGTTCTTTCGTTTTACAAATATCCGATTTATTTTTGGGAATGCACATTGAGACGCATTATTTGCCTAGTTTAGAATACATGACAGTGTTGCTTCAGCATCCTGCCTTACTTTTTGAGGTAGAGGAAAATTTTCCGAAGCAAACTTATCGGAATCGATGTCTCATTTTAGGGGCAAATGGAGTAGAACGTTTAACCGTTCCTGTTATTCATACTTCTGGTCAGAAGACAAAAACAAAAGACACCAAGATTGATTATTCCCAAAATTGGGTCAAGCAACATCAAGGTGCTTTTCAGGCTGCCTACGGGAATGCACCATATTATGAATATTTTGAGCCATATTTAGATCAAATTTTTGCAAAAAAAAGGTTTTTTTTAGTAGATTTAAATATTGATCTTTTGAGTTTTGTTTACCGTATTTTAGATGTGCCTCTCGTTTATGAGAAGACACAGGAGTTCGGTCTTACAACAGAAACAAGTGAGTACGATCAAATAAGTGCGAAGAAAGACTGGACAACGCGTTCATTCTATCAAAATAGATCTTATCGCCAATGTTTTGGAACGGAATTTGTTCCTAATTTGTCGATTTTGGATTTATTGATGAATCACGGGAAAGAGTCTTTGACTTTTTTAATATAAAAAGGGAACAATTTAGGGGCATACGTGGTTGATGCAATTAAATTGAACGAAATAAATAGAACGATATGGAGGCTAAATTTTCGAATAAAGTGAAGGAAGTCATCTCGTTAGCACGAGAAGAGGCATTGCGTTTGGGTCACGATTATATCGGTACCGAACATTTGATGTTAGGGATGATTCGGGATGGACAGGGCCCAGGGATTGATTTATTATTGCGTTCAGGTGTTTCTTTGGATTCATTACGCCAAAGTATTGAGCATTCCACCGCTTCCACCACGCGTTCTACTTTTGATCGCGAAAATATGTTGAATATTCCTTTAACAAAGCAAGCAGAGAAAGTATTGCGTTTGACTTATTTAGAAGCTAAATACTTTAAAACAAACGTCGTAGAAACTGACCATTTATTGATGGCTGTTTTGCGTGACGAAGATAATGTGGCAACACAGATTTTGGAAAAATACCAGGTTTACTACGATCTGATTAAAGAGATGGTGGAATTCCAATCAGGTAATGGCCAAGGCGCTAATCCGAAGGCTAGTTCAGATACAGATGATAATGACGATGATTCTCGTTTATATAGTGCTGGTTCTGGATCGACAGGTGGAGCAGGTGCTGGTAGTACAACCGGGTCAAAAACTGGTGAGAAGAGTAAGACACCTGTCTTAGACAATTTCGGTCGTGATCTAACTAAGATTGCGGAGAATGGGAAGCTAGATCCTATTGTAGGTCGCGAGAAAGAGATTGAACGTGTGGCACAGATTTTGTCTCGTCGCAAGAAAAATAATCCTATTTTAATTGGAGAGCCCGGAGTGGGTAAAACGGCTATAGCGGAGGGCCTAGCCTTGCGTATTGTGCAGAAGAAAGTCTCTCGTGTGCTTTTTGGCAAGCGAGTTGTTACACTTGATATTGCATCTTTAGTAGCTGGCACGAAATACCGTGGTCAGTTCGAGGAGCGTATGAAAGCGGTGATGAATGAATTAGAGAAGTCTACTGATGTGATCTTATTTATTGATGAATTGCATACAATTGTGGGAGCAGGTGGTGCATCAGGTTCACTGGATGCTTCAAATATGTTCAAGCCTGCCTTATCGCGCGGAGATATACAAGTTATTGGAGCAACTACGCTAGATGAATACCGTCAGTACATTGAAAAGGATGGCGCTTTAGCTCGTCGTTTCCAAACGGTAATGGTGGATGCCACGACTGTAGAAGAGACAATTGAAATTTTACACAATATCAAAGATAAATACGAGGATCACCACCATGTTATTTATACGGAGGAGTCTATTATTTCTGCGGTTAAATTATCAGATCGTTATATATCTGATCGTTTTTTACCTGATAAGGCAATCGACGTTTTAGATGAAGTAGGAGCTCGTGTGCATATTTCAAATATTAATGTTCCTGAAGATATTGTAGCATTAGAGGGCCAAATCGAAATTGTGAAAAAAGAGAAGAACCAAGTGGTGAAGTCTCAGAAATACGAGGAAGCTGCTCAATTACGTGATAGAGAAAAGAAATTAATTGATCAATTAGAGCAGTCTAAGGCAGCTTGGGAAGAGGATTCGAAGAAACAGAAATTTACGGTTACGGAAGAACATGTGGCGGAAGTAATCGCTCAGATGACTGGTATTCCGGTTAATCGGGTAGCGGCGAAAGAGGGAGAGAAATTATTACAGATGGATGAGCAACTTTCGAAGCAAGTGATTGGTCAGCCAGATGCGATTAAGAAATTAGTTAAAGCCATTCAGCGTACGCGTGTAGGCTTAAAAGATCCGAAGAAACCGATTGGTTCATTTATTTTCTTAGGCCCTACAGGGGTAGGAAAGACGGAGATGGCTAAGGTATTAGCTACTTATTTATTTGATAAAGAGGATGCTTTAGTGCGTATTGATATGAGTGAATACATGGAGAAATTCAGTGTATCTCGTTTAGTTGGAGCGCCTCCGGGCTACGTTGGATATGAAGAAGGGGGTCAGTTGACGGAAAAAATTCGCCGTAAGCCTTACGCTGTTGTTCTATTAGATGAAATTGAAAAGGCGCATCCGGATGTGTTTAATTTATTATTACAAGTATTAGATGATGGTATCTTGACAGATGGCTTGGGTCGTCGCGTTGATTTTAGAAATACGATTATCATCATGACGTCGAATATAGGCGCGCGTGATTTGAAAGACTTCGGGTCAGGAATCGGTTTCTCTACAAAATCTAAGGTAGATAATTTGGATGAGTATGCTAAGACGACCATTCAAAATGCGCTTAAGAAAGCTTTTGCTCCTGAGTTTATCAATCGTTTAGATGATATCATCGTGTTTAACTCGTTAGAACGTCCTGCCATTCATCAGATCATTGATTTGATGCTAACGAAGTTAAAAAATCGTTTGGCTAATTTAGGATTCGAGGTGGAATTAACGGAGAAGGCGAAAGATTTTATGGCTGATAAAGGCTATGATCCACAATATGGTGCAAGACCATTAAATCGCGCGATTCAGAAATACTTAGAAGATGCTTTAGCAGAGGAGATTTTAAAAGGAGCTTTAGCAGAAGGAGAATATATTTTGGCTGATTTTGAAGAAGGTGCTGAAGCCTTGACTTTGGTCAGAAAAACAAGGAAAGAATTAACCAAACAAAAGAAATAATATGTCTTTAGTACAAAACAAGGTCGTTTTAGTGACAGGTGCCTCTCGTGGTATCGGTCGGGCTATTGCGACAACCTTTGCCAAAGCTGGTGCTAACGTTGCATTCACTTATTTATCTTCCGTAGAGAAGGGGCAAGCATTAGAACAAGAATTGGCTGCTTTTGGCATTACAGCCAAGGGATATCGTTCAGATGCGTCTTCTTACACTGAATCTGAAAAATTAGTAGAAGATGTATTAGCTGACTTTGGAACGATTGACATATTAATTAATAATGCAGGAATTACGCGTGATGGATTATTAATGCGTATGTCAGAGGAGCAATGGGATGAGGTAATCCGTGTTAACTTAAAGTCGATTTTTAATTTGACAAAAGCGGTGACTAAGCCGATGATGAAAGCTAGATCGGGTTCTATTATCAATATGACTTCGATTGTTGGGATCAAAGGTAATGCGGGTCAATCAAATTACGCAGCTTCAAAAGCGGGAATCATTGGATTTACGAAGTCTGTGGCCCTTGAATTAGGTTCTCGTAATATTCGTTGCAATGCAATTGCTCCTGGATTTATTGAGACAGAGATGACGGAGGAATTAAATGAGGCGGCGATTGAAGAGTGGACAAAAGCAATCCCTATGAAAAGGGGAGGGCAGGCGTCGGAAGTAGCTGATGTTTGTTTATTCTTAGGTTCGGAAATGTCATCTTACGTTACAGGACAAGTTATTTCAGTAAATGGAGGTTTATTAACCTAATTTATAGTTTAAACATAATTAGGCCTCAGTCTTTTCGTTTAAGATTGAGGTCTCTTTTTTTATGAGGATTTATCTATTTTTTCTTCTGGTATTCTTAAGCTCTTGTGTTAAGAAGGTTCTTCCTACACAGATTACTGAAAAGTCAGTCTATGTCGATCGGTTTCCTGCTATTAAACCAGGTTTAACAACGATTGATTTTTCCCTTTCTTATGATAGTTTATTGGCGTTTAGTCAATTGAAAGCAGGTTCTGTACTTTATCAAAATTCGGCTGCTTCTTCAGCCATTGATTTTCCTTTAGATGTGCGGTTATTAGCACCTATTCAATTACAAGCTCTTCAAAAGGACCATATTAACCTATCCTTACCCGTTCGAATGTCTGCGAAACCAGAGTTAGCGGGTATATCTGCGGGCTTAGTCACAGGTGATTTAGCGATGAAAGTTCAGCTGAAGTGGAATTTAGCAAATTTAAGTTCTTTGCAGGTGAAGGAAGTAGCTTATGGCTATGAATGGATTCAAAAACCTTCAGTTAAGGTGATGGGATTTCCGGTGAACGTATCTGGTTTAGTAGATCAGGTATTGAATCAAAAGAAAGCATTGATTTTAGCTCAAATGCAGGAACAATTGAACGCTTCGATTAAAAATATAGTTACGAAACCTTTTTCATTACAATCCTTTATTACGGATTCGCCAGCTGGATATCGGTTTGAACCGGCCGTTAGCTCCGCTTTGGATTTGCGTGATTTATCTTTTGAGCAAACTGGTATTAAGGGGCAGTTGAGATATTTAGGAGGATTTAAAGTTATTTCAGGCCAAAATAATCTGAAACCTGCTTTCATTCCTGTAAAAGATTTACCAGGCGTTCCTAAACCTATACTTCCTTTTCAAGTTCAAATGACTGGACCTGAATTGATTGAGCAAATCAAATTAGCTAATCCTGCTTTTAAAGGTGTAGGGTCCTTTATTTTTCAAAAAGACGGTTTAGGATTTCAATTAGTTCAATTTAAAGGCAAGTCCTCTAAGTTAGAGGTAGATTTTGATTTTGTAATCTATCCGGATAATACGATGGGGATTCAATTAAAAGATACACGTCTTCAGGGCTTATCCTATCCTGCTTCCCTTTTTAAGCGTAAGATTCAACGTAAATTACAGGTACAAGCGTTAGCTTTTCGATTTAAACCGTCTCAGATTTTATCTCAGCTTCCCAGTTCAATTACTTTAGCTAAGAATGGCCGCGTCCGTTTTCAGAAGATCTTTTTTGACAGTAGCTCAGTGTTGATTGAGGGAGCTTTTGAGGGGAATTGGTCTTTGGCCAAATAAAATCCTACCTTTGCATCAGAGAAAATAGACTATCCTATCGCTTTTTAAAGAGGAAAGTCCGAACAACATAGAGCGGCGTGCTTCTTAACTGGAAGGGGGATCTTCGGATTCAACAGCAAGTGCCACAGAAAATTACCGCCTTCGGGTAAGGGTGAAAAGGTGGGGTAAGAGCCCACCGCTGGTTTGGTGACAAAACAGGCTTAGGTAAACCTCACGCGTTGCAAGATCAAATAGGCTAGCTGCCGCAAGGCAAAAGGGTGGCTCGTCCGATGCTAGTGGGTAGATTGCTACAGATAAACAGTGATGTTTATCGAAGATAAATGATAGGACGGTGGGTGACCATCGACAGAATTCGGCTTATCGGTTTATTTTCTCTAATTCTTTGTTTGAAATGAATGCAAAATAGTTTAATTTTGCAGACTATTTATAAACCAGAGGGACGAGATCCCTCATAAACCCATGTATAATGGCTGTTAAAATCAGATTAGCGCGTCGCGGACGCAAAAAGTTAGCAATGTTCGATGTAGTAGTTGCGGATGCTCGTGCACCACGTGATGGACGTTTCGTAGAGAAAATTGGAACATACAACCCTAACACCAACCCAGCAACTGTCGTTTTAAACGAAAAACAAGCAATCCAATGGGTATTGAACGGTGCTCAGCCAACTGACACAGTTCGTGCAATCCTTTCTTACAAAGGAATTATGTATGCGAAACACTTACAAGTAGGTGTTAATAAAGGTGCAATCACGCAAGAACAAGCAGACGCAAAGTTCGAAGCTTGGAAAGCAGAAAAAGAGGTGAAGATTCAAACGAAAGCAAGTACGTTACAACAGTCTAAAGCGAAGTCTAAAGCTGCTCGTTTAGAAGCTGAAGCTAAAGTATCAAGCAATCGTGCTGATAATATCGCTGCGAAAAACAAAGTAGCTGAAGAAGCTTTAGTGGCTAGCGTAGTTGAAGCTATCAACGAGGCGGAAGAAGAAGCAACAGGTGTTGAAGTGGATGAGGTAGTAGCTGAGGCTCCTTCTGCAGCTGAAGAGGCTCCAGCAGTTGAAGAAGTAGCTGAAGAAGCTCCTGCAGCTGAAGAGGCTCCAGCAGTTGAAGAAGCAGCAGTTGAAGAGGCTCCAGCAGCTGAAGAAGCAGCAGAGGAAGCTCCAGCAGCTGAATAATTTTTGATTTCATTTAAAATCATACAAATTTGTTCTCAAGTTTGTATGATTTTTTTTTGTACCTATGGCAAAGACTGAATATTTCGAATTAGGAACCCTATCTAAACCTCACGGTTTAAAAGGCGCTTTTCATCTCTATTTAGATGTAGACGATCCGTATGAATATGAAGATTTAGATGCAATCTTTCTACAGCAAGGAAATGAAATGGTTCCTTATTTCGTGGAGGATATCCAAATTAGGGATAATTTGAATTTAATCACATTAGAGGGGATTAACTCCTTAGATGCCACAAAGGAATTAGTAGGCTTGAAGGTATTTTTACCACTCACGGCTTTGCCTAAGTTAAAAGATGATCAGTTTTATTACCACGAGGTGATTGGTTACCAGGTAGTAGATAAAAATTTAGGTGAATTAGGTACCGTAAAGGAGATTTATAGTACGGGTGCGCAAGATGTGGTGGTGATGATTTATCAAAATCACGAAGTCTTAATTCCTTTAATTGATGCGATTATTCCTAAAGTGGATAAGAAGAACCAAATAGTTCATAGTATTCTACCAGATGGCTTATTAGAAGTTTATACCCAAGAAGATGCGGATTGATATTATTTCAGTAGTTCCGGCTTTAATGAATAGCTTTTTTGAGCATTCAATTTGTGCGCGCGCCGCAAAGGCGGGGCTAGTAGATGTGGTTTTCCATGATTTGCACGATTTTTCTGAGAAGAAGCATAAGCAAGTGGATGACTATCCCTTTGGCGGTGGTGCTGGTATGGTGATGGCTGTAGAGCCATTGTCAAAGTGTATCGAATTTTTAAAATCCGAGTGCAACTATGACGAAATTATCTATTTTAGTCCAGATGGAATTGTCTTAAAGCAAGGATTAGTGAATCAATTAAGCTTAGGAGAAAACCTCTTATTTATCTGTGGTCATTACAAAGGAATCGACGAACGTATACGTGAGAAGTATGTGACGAAGGAGATTTCGATTGGCGATTATGTATTATCAGGTGGTGAATTGGCTGCTGCAGTTACGGCTGATGCGATTATTCGCTTGATTCCTGGGGCAATAGGGGACGAGAGTTCTGCGTTGACTGATTCATTCCAGGATGGCTTACTAGCACCTCCAGTTTATACGCGTCCCGCTAGTTTTGATGGGATGGATGTACCTGAGGTATTATTGTCAGGTCACGAAAAGAAGATTGAAGAGTGGCGTCACGAGCAAGCGATTTTGCGTACGCAGACTAGAAGACCTGATTTACTAGATTAAGATGAACAAAAAGGAGTCCATTTCGCTTGTTACGATGTTAGCGCTAGGAGGCTTGTACCTTATTTGGGGAAGCACTTTTTTGAGTGTAAGAATTCTCTTAGACTTTTTGCCCCCTCTCGTTATTTCCTTTTCAAGAAATTTAGTAGCAGGAATTCTGTTTTTAGCTTGGTCTATTTTAGGGGGACATTGGAAGAAATTAACTTTTGAGCATTGGAAAGTACACCTTTTGGCAGGTATTCTGTTGATAACTTTAGGTAATGGATGTATGGCCTTAGCTGGCTTGACTATCCCCTCAGGTTTATCTTCGGTGTTTATGGCTTTTGGGCCTTTGTTATTGGTATTATTATTTTGGATATCAGGAAGGAAACCAAGTAATCGTAAGTTAATAGGAACCTTAATCGGGTTTGTAGGAATCATTTTATTAGCCTCTCAGAAGAACTTAGCTATACCTGGAAAGGAAATTGACTTTTACAAAGGTATGGGTTTCTTATTAGTAGCTGTTTTAGCTTGGAATTTAGGCGTTTTTTATATTCAGTTTACGAAGGCAAATACCTATCATTTTACCCAGGTTTGTGGGATTCAAATGACTTTTGGTGGGCTTATTTTGCTCGGAATAGCTTTATTTCGGGGAGATGCGCAATCTGTCGTTTTATCAGATATTCCTGCAAAAGCCATTTATGTATTTGTTTATTTAGCATTGATTGGCTCTATGTTGGGTTTTGGATTATTTGGTTATTTATCTAAAGCGTTAGACGCGACTTTGGTATCAACCTACACTTATGTGAACCCAATAATTGCGTTGTTTTTAGGTAATATTATTCTAGGTGAGTCTTTAAGTAGTATATTGTTATTCGCAAGTAGCTTGATTTTATCCGCTGTCTTGTTAATTACTACTGAAAAGACGTTATCCAAATGAAAAATTTTATCTTCCTACTCCTTTTTGCCTCTCCACTTATGGCACAAGATTTTCTTCCACTTTATTCAGCAGAAATTCCGAATGCTAAGTCGGTAGTTAACAAACAAAAAGCTATTAAGGGGGCTGATGGTATTGAACGAATATCTAACGTAACGATACCTTCCTATCGATTTTATCCAGCTCCTACTACTAGCTCGCCTAAAGCTTGTGTGGTTATTTGTCCTGGTGGCGGATATCGGATTTTAGCTTCCTCACACGAAGGCTACGATATTGCGGCAAAATTCAATGAGATAGGGGTTTCTGCCTTAGTATTGTATTATCGATTACCCGAGGATTCCGCTCAAGTAGAAAAGAAATATGCACCCTTACAAGATGCTCAGTCGGCGATTGCTTTAGTTCGAGCGAATGCCGTAAAATGGAATGTGGATCCTGCCAAAATAGGTATTATGGGCTTCTCCGCAGGGGGGCATTTAGCTGCAACAACCGCTACACATTTTTTGAAAGACTATTCAGGTCTTCATGCGGGAGTTAATCTTCGTCCTGATTTTCAGATCTTATTATATCCGGTTATTTCTATGCGTCCTTTTGGTCATGGAGGGAGTAAACTTAGTTTATTAGGAAAGAATCCTACGGAGGAGGAATTAGTCTTATTTTCGAATGAGGAGCAAGTAACTGCTCAAACCCCGAAAGCGTTTATTGTTCACGCTGCGGATGATAATGCAGTCCCTTTAAAAAATTCGCTTCTTTATGCGGAGAAATTAACAGCAAATAAAGTGCCCGTTGATTTGCACGTTTACGCAAAAGGTGGTCACGGTTTTGGACTAAACAATAAAACCACAAGTGGGGACTTGTGGTTCGATCGTTTAATTACTTGGATGAAAGCAAATCAATTGCTTTGAGTTTTCTTCATGACAAAGTAAAACGGAATACCTAAAAGCACGATTCCTAACCCAATAGAAGAGGAGAGTGTCTTAACCCACAATAGGTTACCTGCAATTCCCACTAACAAAAGTAAGTATCCACTGAAAAGTACCTTTTGTAATACAGGTAATTCATTTTGCATAATTCTTGTCTTGAAAACGGAAGCTACCGTTAGGAAATAGAATATCAAGATTGCGAAAACCGTAAAATCTAATAAGGCTCCGTAAGATCCAGAGAAACATAATAATATGGCCCAAAGTCCCTGAATTCCCAAGGAGTATACAGGAACGTCTTTTTCATTCGTTTCTGCTGCTTTCTTGAAGAATAAACGATCATTTGCCATTGCTTGAAATAAGCGTCCTCCGGCTAAGATGATTCCGTTATTGCATCCGAAAGTAGAAATCATGATAAAAACCGCCATTACCAAAGCGCCTATTCCTCCCAAAACGGTTTCTAACGCAGCTGCACCTAAGCGATCCTGAGTAGCAAACATAATTCCGCGTGCATAACTATTAATTCCATCTGCTTCTCCTTGCAATGGCAAAATGCTTAAATAAGCCATATTTGTTAATAAATACAGGAGGCAAACGAGTGCAGAACCATAGACTAGGCCTTTGGCAATCGTCTTCTTCGGATCCTCAAAATCCGCACTAGCAAAAGTGACATTATTCCAAGCAGAAGAAGAAAATAAGGGTCCGATCATCGCTACTCCAAAAAGGGAGGCTAATTCCCAACCACCAATGGAATGTGAAGTATTTGTTGTGGTATCAACAGTAAAGGGTTCAGCAAAGAATCCTTCAAAGTGAATCCATTCATTTTGAACACCTACATATAAACCAATGACGATAAGGATAATGATGGCTCCTATCTTAGTGATGGTAAAGATATTTTGAACCAAAGAGGCAAACTGAACACCTCTACTATTGATAAAAGTCAAAAGTGCAATTAGAGAGGCTGCTAAAATTTGTTGAGTCGTAATAAAATTACCAACCAATGGAGTGTCGTTTAATATACCCGGAAAGATAAATCCGGCATAGCGGGCAAAAGCAACTGCAACTGCCGCTATGGTTCCCGTCTGGATAACTAAAAAAGTGGTCCAACCGAACAGAAATCCAATCAGAGAATTATACGACTCTTTTAAATAAATGTATTGCCCTCCCGTTTTAGGGAAAACAGAACTCAATTTACCATAGGCAAAAGCTCCTGTAATGGTTAAGAAGGCAGTTAAGAGCCATGTACCAATCCAGTAAATAGGAGAACCCACAGAACGAGCTACTTCAGAACTTACTAAAAAGATACCCGACCCGATCATCGAACCCATGACTAACATGGAGGCATCTAGAGTGTTTAATTTCTTATTCATAAAAGTGTTTATTGATTAAATACAATTCTTGATTTTCATCATGAATCCAAAGAAACGATTAAAATTTCTGATTTAGGTGAAGTCTTTTTAAGTTTTTTAAAATGTAAACGTTTCCGTAAACGTTTACGGAAAAAAATTAAAAAATTTCTTTGATTTTTTATACAATTATGGTCTATATTCCCAGGTAGATATATGAACGCTTATAAATCATATAGCTATTGTACAATTTTAGATTGATTTATGAAAAAGTCCATTAATGAAGTAGAAATTTGGGATCAGTTTAGATCTGGAGATCAAAAAGCTTTTGCCACCTTGTATTCCCATTTTGTTCAACCCTTGTATACCTACTGCATGGGCATTACAAGCGATAAGGATTTGATTAAAGATTGTCTTCATGATCTATTTGTAGAGATTTGGAAGAATCATTCAAGCTTGGGTCCCACAACCAGTGTTAAATTTTATTTAATGGCTTCCATCAAGCGCAAAATTGTACGTCATTTAGAGACTCAATTGAAGAACTTAAATCACCACGATTCTTATCAATACCAGTTTATGGAAGATATGCCTTCTCCTGAAAGGCAATTGATTTCGGTGGAGGAAGAGAGGATGTCACACGCTGCTATGTATAAGAGTTTAAATAAGTTAAGCAAACGTCAAAGAGAGGCAATTACTTTAAAATATTTTGAGAATTTGGATACAGATCAAATTTCTGAGCAAATGAATATTAACCCTCAGTCTGTCTAT
>CAILUB010000045.1 GCA_903837305.1 uncultured Cytophagaceae bacterium | reverse complement strand
GGGTTTCTTGTGTGAACGCCTTATCGACAGATTTAAAAGTGACGGTTTATAGCCGTGATGGTAAAATTTACCAACAAGAATACAAAATTGGTGTTCCTCAATACCCAGTTAAAGAGGTAGGAACAACAGATCGTACCGGTACTTCGGTTTTATTTAAGCCAGATGAGACGATTTTTACTGTTACAGAGTACAAATACGAAACAGTTGCGGGTCGTTTGCGTGAATTATCCTTCTTGAATGCAGGAATTCGTATTCAATTAACCGATTTGCGTGAATTAGATGAGAATGGCGTTGCGAAAACGGAAGAATTCTTCTCTGAAGGAGGACTTCGCGAATTCGTCATGTTCTTGGATTCAACTCGTGAGCCATTGCTTTCTGAGCCTATCTATATGGAGGGTGACAAGAATGGCGTACCAGTTCAAGTAGCGATGATGTATAACACATCCTATACTGAGAATGTGGTATCGTATGTGAATAACATTAACACGATTGAAGGGGGTACGCACGTTGCGGGTTTCCGTGGCGCGTTGACGCGTACGTTGAAAAACTACGCAGATAAGTCTGGTGCATTAGATAAATTAAAGATTGATATCGCGGGGGATGACTTCCGGGAGGGTTTGACAGCGGTTATCTCGGTGAAAGTGGCGGAGCCTCAGTTTGAGGGCCAAACAAAAACCAAATTAGGTAACGGAGAGGTGTCTGGTGCCGTTTCTGCAGCGATGTCTGATATGTTAGAGTCTTGGTTAGAAGAGCACCCGAAAGAGGCTCGTCAAATCGTTGCCAAAGTAATCTTAGCTGCTCAAGCGCGTCACGCTGCTCGTAAGGCGCGTGAAATGGTACAACGTAAGACGGTTTTAGGTTCGAACTCCTTGCCAGGTAAATTAGCGGATTGCTCGGATTCAGATCCTGAAACATGTGAGATCTATCTAGTCGAGGGAGACTCAGCGGGCGGTACGGCGAAACAAGGCCGTAACCGTGCATTCCAAGCGATCTTGCCTTTACGTGGTAAGATTTTGAACGTAGAGAAAGCACAAGAATACCGTATCTACGAAAACGAAGAGATTAAAAATATGATTACGGCGCTAGGCGTTTCTTTCGGAAAAGATGGAGATGAGCGTGCGTTGAATATGGATAAATTGCGTTACCACAAGGTGATTATCATGACCGATGCGGACGTTGACGGTAGTCACATTCGTACCTTGATTTTAACGTTCTTCTTCCGTTATATGCGGGAGTTAGTTGATCGTGGATGTATTTACATTGCACAACCTCCGTTGTACCAAGTGAAAAAAGGACAGCAGGTGCGTTATGTTTGGACAGAAGATCAACGTTCTCAAGCGATTCAAGAATTAGCCGGTGGTGGAAAAGAAGACAACGTAGGTGTACAACGTTATAAGGGTCTTGGAGAGATGAACGCGGAGCAATTGTGGGAAACGACGATGAACCCAGAGTCTCGTACCTTGAAGCAAGTGACAGTTGAATCTGCGATTGAAGCTGATTTATTATTCTCTATGTTAATGGGAGATGAAGTGGCGCCACGTCGTGACTTCATTGAGAAGAATGCTAAATACGCTAAAGTAGACGTTTAGAATGAATTTTGATTTTAAGTCGTATCATTTGCGTGGCATTCATGCAGATACACTGGAGGAAAAGCAAAAGATCAATCAGGAATTGAAAGACTTTTACAATTCCTTAACAGAGGAGGACAAACGCTTGTTTAATTTAGAACTTCAGACATTCTTGGCCACAGAAATGGGGCGTTTGGGTTCTGATTATCAAGCGATCAAAAATCAAGTTCCTACAGAATAATATGAGTGAATTAGATAAAATACTGAAACACGAAGAGTCAAAAGATTCCCTTGCCGGGAATCTTTTGTCTTTACTTACGCCTACGAACTGGAAGATTAATTTGATGGCTCCTCGCGAGCAAAATCGCAAGGTGGATAAGTCGACCCAAAAGTCGAAGGATACCATTGTGAAATCAAAATTCATCTCGCGTGATTTGTCATGGTTGAAGTTTGATGAGCGCGTTTTGGATCAGGCACGTGATAGTTCAAAGTCACTTTTTGATCGCTTGAAATTCTTGGCGATTACGGCCTCTAATTTGGATGAGTTCTTTACCATTCGGATGGGCTCTTTGTATAATTACATTGATTTAGGGAAGGAAAGAACGGATTATTGTGGATTGCGTGAGGTTCCCTTTAAGCAGGCCATTATTAACGATGCGCAGGAATTTACGCAAGAAAAGCACCGTCTATTCATGGAGGAAATCTTGCCTTTATTTCCGGAGAATGGGCTTTTATTAGCTTGCTTAGATGATTTGAATGAGGAGGAGAAGGAAGAAGTAGCAACTTATTTTCAGCGGACCATCTATCCGATGTTAACGCCGATGGTGTTCGATCACACGCACACGTTCCCGAGTTTGTTAGCAAAGACCTTGATTTTTGGGGTGGTGACTTTAGGTCTTTCGGATAAGAAAAAGACAGGAAACGAGCGGGAGCAAAAGATCTCTTTTGTTCAGATTCCATTGAATTTGAAGCGTTTCTATGTTATCGAAAGAGAGGATAAAGTGTTATTTATCCCGATTGAAGAAATTATACGCCACCATTTGCAAGTCTTGTACCGCAATGTGGAGATTGAATCAACGACTTTGTTCCGCATCACGCGTAATGGGGATTTTGATTTAGTAGAACACGAGGATTCCGATACGGATTTTGTGGATGAGGTAAAGAAGAAGATTAAGGACCGTCGTTTGGGTCGTGTGACGCGTGTGGAGGTGGAGAAATTTCATTCGGATTTCTTGTTGACCGAGATGTTAAAGCGTTGGAATTTAGATCGTTCGGATATCTTTATCAAGAATTCGATCTTGGATTTTACGTCTTTTTGGCAAATCCTAAAACACGCAGAATTTAAGACGCAAATGGCTGTTAATCCGGCTGTGGTTCCCGCTTTAGGTCTGAAATCAGTGGTGATTGATGACATATTTGATACGATTAAACGAGGTGATATTTTATTGCATCATCCCTACAATAATTTTGAGCCCGTTATTCAATTATTGGAGCAGGCAGCAGATGATCCTAAAGTCTTAGCGATTAAGATCACCCTGTATCGTATTTCTAAAAACTCCCGAATTTCAAGTGCTTTGTTGCGTGCGGCGGAACAGGGAAAACACGTTTCGGTCTTGTTTGAGGTAAAGGCGCGTTTCGATGAGGAGAACAATATCAAGGAGGCCACTAAATTGCAGAAAGCGGGTTGCTTCGTGATTTATGGTATTCCGGGATTGAAAACGCACACGAAATTGCTACAAGTTATTCGTAACGAAGGCAATCATGTGGTGAGTTATGCCCACCTTTCTTCTGGTAATTATAATGAGGATACGGCGAAATTATATACTGATATTGGCCTTCTGACGACGGATACTCGAATTACACAGGATATTTCAGAGTTCTTCAACGTAATTACGGGCCATTCGATGCCTACCCATTACGAGCATTTGATCACGGCGCCACGCGATATGCGGAATCGCCTGATTGAAATGATCGAGAATGAGGTGAAGAATCACAAGGAAGGTAAGCCAGCGGGGATATGCTGGAAAATTAATTCATTACAGGATTTGAAGACGATGGAGGCCCTTTATAAGGCTTCGCAAGCGGGTTTACCCGTGCTTTTGATTGTACGAGGTATCTGTTGTATTCGTCCACAACGCAAAGGTTTGTCAGAGAATATCTTCATTAAATCGATCGTGGGGGAATATTTAGAGCATACGCGCTTGTATTATTTTCACAATGCTGGTGATCCTAAAATTTACGGGGGTAGCGCGGATGTGATGGTACGAAGTTTTGACAGACGTATTGAATCCTTATTTGAATTAGTGAACACACGCGCGAAGAATCTGGCTATTACCATCTTAGATTGGAATCTTCGGGATACGAAGAATTCGTATGAGATGCAGGAGGATGGAACGTATTGGAAAATTGAGAGTGAGGAGCCATTCAATATCCACTCTAAATTTTACGAAATCAAAGACGAGGATTTGGTTGCCGAATTAGCATTTGATAAATTTACAATTAGCCTAGAAATGAAATAGGCGAATTACACCAAAAAACAACACATGGAAAGATTTACAGGATTGCTCGGTATCGTATTGATTTTGGGCGTATCATTTTTGATGTCTAATAACCGAAAAGCGATCAATTACCGGACGGTAGGCGTAGGTCTTTTAATGCAAGTGTTGTTAGCGGTGTTTATCTTAAAGACGGAGACAGGCCAAAACCTCTTCCAATGGTTAGGCGATTCCATCAATACTTTATTAGGTCAAGCGGATAAAGGGGCACAATTCGTGTTCGGATCTCTCGTGAATCGTGATTTGATGATCAAGGCCTTTGGCCCAGGAAATGATTATATTTTCTTCTTCAAAGTAGTTCCAACTATCATTTTTGTAGCGGTTTTAGTGAATATGTTCTATCATCTAGGCATATTACAACGTGTTGTTTCCTTTGTGGGCAAAGGTGTTCACAGGTTAATGGGCGTGAGTGGGGCAGAGGCGCTTTCGAATGTGGCATCCACGTTTGTAGGGCAGGTAGAGGCTCAAATCATGATCAAGCCTTACTTGAAAAACATGACGAATTCGGAGCTGATGGCTTCGATGACGGGTTCATTCGCTTGTATTGCAGGTGGTGTGATGGCGGTTTATATCTCTTTAGGTGTTCCTGCGGCCTATTTATTAGCCGCAAGTTTAATGGCCGCTCCCGGTGCGCTAGTGATCTCGAAAATTATGTTCCCTGAAACCGAGAAATCGGAGACAGAAGGGGAAGTGAAATTAGAATTATCTAAAACACACGCCAATTTAGTCGATGCGATTGCGGCAGGTGCGAGCGAAGGATTGAAAGTGGGGTTGAATGTGATCGCCATGTTGATCGGTTTTATTGCCTTGATCGCTTTAGTCGATTTAGGTTTAGGACATATCGGTGCTTGGATTAGCTATCCAGAATTATCTATGAATACGATTTTAGGAAAGGTATTCTCTGTATTTGCTTTCGCGATGGGAGTTCCCGCTCAAGATGTGGAAGTCGCTGGTGCTTTAATGGGAAAGAAGATGGTGGTAAATGAATTCGTCGCCTATTTAGATATGGTAAAGTTGAAAGAAACCTTAGATCCTAAGACAATTGCGATTACGAGCTTTGCTCTTTGTGGATTTGCTAACTTCTCCTCTGTTGCTATCCAAATCGGGGGTATCGGAGAATTAGCTCCCTCTCGTCGTTCCGATTTAGCAAAATTAGGCTTCAAGGCCTTAATTGCAGGCACTTTGGCTTCTTATTTATCAGCTACCTTAGCCGGCTTATTATTGTAATATGCGCATTGATCCCGAAACCGTCGAGCGAATAAAGCAAACGGCTGCGGTGGCAGACGTGATCGGGGATTATGTGACGATTAAGAAGAAAGGTGCGAACTATTGGGCTTGCTGTCCTTTTCATGGGGAGAAAACTCCTTCCTTCTCTATTTCCCCAGCAAAGGGAATTTATAAATGTTTTGGGTGTGGTAAAGCAGGCGATTCTGTTCGCTTTGTGATGGATATGGAAGGCCTGGGCTATGGGGAGGCTTTACGTCATTTGGCCAAAAAATACGGCATCGACATCCAAGAAGAGGAAATGACCGATGACCAGCTTGTTCGTCAAAACGAACGCGAAAGCTTGCTCATCATCCTTGAATACGCGAAAGAGTTCTTCAAAAAACAATTATACGATACTGACGAAGGCAAATCCATCGCCTTGCCTTATTTCAAGGAACGGGGTTTCTCAGACGCTACCTTACAATCCTTCGATTTAGGGTATAGCCCGGAAGCCTGGGATGCTTTCTTGAAATCTGCCTTAAAGCAGGGTTTTTCACAGGAAATCATTGAGAAAGCAGGGTTAGTCACACAAAAGAATGACGATGGAAAGGTTTATGACCGTTTCCG
>CAILUB010000044.1 GCA_903837305.1 uncultured Cytophagaceae bacterium | reverse complement strand
TAGAGTATTGCCTTTAGCCGCAGCACCAAAAGCATATACTACTTTACCTAAACGCTTTTTTTCAATCAAAAAATTTAATAGATCATATTTAATATCATTTGCCTTTTCCTGAAGATATTGATATCCGGAAGGCTCCTGTAGTCCACGTTTTTTTTCCCTTATTAGCATCTCAAAAACTGCTGTTTCTGTTTCACGTGGATCTTCGTTGTGGCATCCATATATTCGCAAACTACCCCCATGTGTGCTCAATTCCTCTATTCTCCATATTCGCAAGCCAGCGCAATTAAATATTCTATCAACCGTAAAGAGCGTTAGATAGGAAAAGTGCTCATGGTAAATGGTGTCAAACTGGTTATGCTCAATTAAGCGCATTAAGTGCGGGAACTCTAATGTAATGGTACCTTTAGTTTTGAGTGCAGCTTTAAGGCCTTTTGTAAAGTCATTTATGTTAGGGACATGTGCATAAACATTATTAGCTATGATTAAATCTGCCTTTTTACCAGCATCCGATAGCTGTAGCCCAAGTTTTTCACTAAAGAACTCACGTATTACCGAGATACCTAATTTTTCAGCGGCATCAGCCGTACTATTAGTTGGCTCAATACCTAAACAAGGTATTCCAGCAATTAAGAAATTTTTTAACAGGTAGCCGTCATTTGATGCAACCTCTATTACTAGGTTATTTTCTGACAGCTCCAATTGCTTGATTATTTTATTTGAGTAACTTAATGCATGCGCTAGCCAACTTTTTGAGGTGCTAGAGAAATACGCATATTCTGCATTAAAAATCCCATCAGCTTTTACATAGTCTTCTGTCTGAGTTAGCCAGCATTGTTCACAAACTTTAACCTTCAGTGGGTAATATAATTCAGTTTTGTTAAGGTCTGCTGCTGATAAGTATGCATTCGAAGGTGGAGCAAATCCAAGATCGATCAGTGTGCGCTCAACAGGCGCAAAACAATGGCGACATTTCAAAATTGGACTCCTTTGAATTTTGGATCGATTTTCGGAAGTAGTTGATCACGGTTAGATATTACAGTTGAAGCTAATGGCCAATTGATTGAAAGCACTTCATCCATAATGTTAATGCCAGCCTCTGCATGTGGAGTATGTTGCTTTGAGTGCAAATATATAAGTTCGCAATCGTCACTAAGAGTTTGAAATCCATGAGCAAATCCTTTAGGTATAAGAAGCGCTCTTTTATTATCATCAGAAAGTATTTCGGCGTGCCATTTCAAAAAAGTTGGCGATCCAAAACGAAGATCTACAGCAACATCCCAAATTGCCCCCTTAAGGCAAGTTACCAACTTAAATTCTGTATACGGTGTCAGCTGGTAATGTAGACCTCGGATTGTTCCCATCTTCTTTGAGTAAGTAAAGTTTATCTGTACAATTTCTTCTGACCAACCAGCTAAAGAAAGTTCCTCTTTACAAAAAATTCTTGAAAGATATCCACGACTGTCTCCAATTTCATGTCGCTCAATAATTTTTAGATCAACAATATTTGTATTGTGAATAGTGAATCTGGTCATAAGATTTTTTCATAATCAGTAATATCTTTTAAACATAGATCTAGTGCGTTAGCATTTTTATACCAACTGGTGTACCAATTAATCGTACGACTCACAGTTTCATTTAAGCTCCATCGAGGTGCTATACCTAATATATTACGTGCTTTTGATATATCTAAAGCGAGAATACCAGCTTCATGTGGGCCCTCGGTTTCATTAACCCAAGTCACATCTGATGCGCCATAAATTTTTTGTGCGTATGAAATAACATCTTTTACAGTTGCACTCTCATGAGAAAATGGACCGAAGTTATAAGCACCCGAAAATGCATTTGATTCCCAAAGTTTTTCGGCTAATTTAATATATGCAGCCAATGGCTCTAATACATGTTGCCAAGGTCGAATAGCATAGGGACGCCGTATCTCCAATGTTTTACCCGTCTGCCAAGCACGTATTGCGTCAGGAATAAGTCGATCTTTAGACCAATCACCACCTCCAATTACATTACCAGCACGACCACTTGCTAAAGAAATCCCAATTTCATTAAAAAAAGAATCACGATAACTAGAAATCACAATCTCAGCAGCAGCTTTGCTAGCACTATATGGATCATGCCCCCCTAATTCATCACTTTCACGATATGGATAAACGTGTTCCTTGTTTTTGTATACTTTATCAGTCGTAATAGCAACTACAACCTTTACAGAGTTACATTGTCGAGCTGATTCAAGAATGTTAACAGTTCCTATTATATTTGTATTAAAGGTAGTTATTGGATCGGTATAACTAGTTCGAACTATTGATTGTGCGGCAAAATGAAATATTATTTCTGGTTGAACTTCATTGATAATACTTGTTAAATTAAATAAGTCACATATATCACATATTTTATTTGTTAAAAATAACTCAATATTTGCCAAGTCAAAAAGATTTGGCGAAGAAGTTGGGGCAAGACTTACGCCGGTAACATGTGCGCCCATTTCATTTAGCCAAATAGATAACCAAGCACCTTTGAAACCAGTATGCCCCGTTAGTAGTACTCGTCTACCACTCCAAAATTTCTTGTTCATTTCTAATATTGTTAAATAAAATTATTTAACAAACAAAATATATAAGTACTTAAAAAAAATTATTGTTGGTGTGTTAGATGTGCCCACGATTCAAGCCATTTATCCTTAGGAAAAAAACTAAAATAATGCATTGCAGAACTTTTTGTTGGACTT
>CAILUB010000043.1 GCA_903837305.1 uncultured Cytophagaceae bacterium | reverse complement strand
TGTCTACTTCGATCGGCCACTGTCCTTTGAATCCTGATTGGATGGCTACATCTGGACGTATTTTTTTGAGTTGTGCCACGCCTTTTTCGGTAACACGTGTTTGCCACAAATAGACGCGCTTGAGCGATTTAATTTTCGCTAGCGTTTGCAAACCTCGGTCACTGATTTGGGTGCCTACTAGGTTAATTGATTCTAAATAGGCCAGGCCTTTTAGGCTCTCCAGATCCTGATCAGCAATTTTGGTATGCTGTAAATCAAGGAAAATCAACAAAGGCATGTCCGCTATTTCCTTCATAAAATCTCCGCTAACTTGTGTATTCCCTAATTTTAAGCGGATTATTTGGGCATTGATTGATTTTAAATCTGCTAGTTCTTTGTTAGTAACGCGCGGGGCGTTATTGGCATTGACCTCGATGTAGTTTTGGTCTTTCGAAATGGGATTTGCGAGTAAACCGTGCTTGCGAATCCGCGCAAGATCAGCCTCATCTGCCGCACTTATTGACTGTTTAAAAACAGCGGATTCCTGTGCTGCGTCCGCTTGTGTGTACGTCTTTAAAATGGCAATTATTTTCTCATCTGAGGACAGCTGGGCTACTTTCTTGTTAAAATCAGCCCCTTGTTGTATCCACCAATGCAGCAGGGAAATTTCATTCTCGGTTAGGGGAGTTTTCCCCTTAGGAGGCATGTGGTGCTCATCGTTCTGTTCCAGTAAAAGGCGTTTGATTAACTCGCTCTCTGAGGGCTTGCCGGCTGCGATAATAGGGCCATCTTCGCCGCCTGCTAGGATAAAATTAGGGGCATCTAAACGTAACTTTCCTTTTTGCTTTTCAGCATTGTGGCAGGAAATACAGCGCTGGGTTAAAATCGGTTTTACCAGTTGCGTATAAACTACGGCCTCTTTCAGGTTAGTGATTCTAGGGACTTCTTCGGCTTCTTTCTCCATTTTTATCCCTAGCATCTCACGGGCAGGCGCGGGTAAACTCGCCGTCAAATAATCAGAGCCATGGGTTAAATTTCCCCCGTAATGCCCAGTGATGGAGAGGCAAAGCAAACCTAAAATAAATAGGAGGTTAGTGATTCGAATAGACAGGCCAGCGCGCATGACGCAGGTTAAACCTACCGATAGCACGCAAGTACTTATTCCCAGCCACTGGTGGATTTGTAATGTGGAAGGATCGTATTCCCCAGTTTGTGCTAGCGACCAACCTATGGCTGCGGAGATTACCGAAAATGCAGAAGTCCAGATTAAAATTTGGACTACAATTGGACGCATCTCAACCTGCTTTTGAGCATAGAAAAAATGCAGTATCCCCGCCATGAAGAACATCCCAATGGGTAAATGCACCAGCATTGGATGGAAATGTCCCCAAAACTGGAGCCACGACTGGCTCGCCTCCGCTAGTATCATTTAGCCAATTCGTTCAAGTTTGATCGGATAGGTTTTTCCAGAAGCCCACTGCGGCACATAGATGTTTTCGTCGGAATCCGCATAGACATCGTGCGGGTGGATGAATACTTTATGCACGTCGTCCTTTACCTGTTTTTGTAAAACGCCATTTTGGTAGATGGGTTCCGAACCTCCTGGAGTTGAAACGACCTTCATGTTTTTATCTAGGATTTGGATGTATCCAGAACCCGCTAGGGAGGCATCTGTGCTACGGAAGCAGGCAGCTAGAATGTAGTCACCATGCAATACTGGGCGACAAACAAAGGATCCAGGTAGGTGGTAACGTGTGATGAATTTGCCGTCTAACGTGAAGCGCTTTAAGCTATTATTTACGCGATCAGTGATTAATAATGTCCAGTTATTGGGATCGCGGGTATCCACTAAAACCCCATGGCAGCAGTTGAACTTATTGTCGTCGTAAACGGAGGATTGTCCCCCAAAGTGGCGGATGTAACGGCCTTTCGAATCGTATTGAATGATGTAATTAGCCCCATATCCATCGGCCACATAGATGTCACCATTCTTTGGATTAACTGCTGTTTCCGTGGGAACAAATTGAAGTGGATGATCGTAAACGCCTGTCTCTTTCGGGTAATCAATCTTGAAAATCTCGCGACCTTTTAAATCGGTTTTGATCACTTGATGACGATTGTTATCACAGATTAATAAAAATTGTTCGCCTCCCTCATTTAGTATAGTTAAACCATGCGCACCCGGATAGGAATGTCCCCAAGAGTCGAGTAGTTTGCCGGATTTATCGTAGATGAGGACGTTGTTTTTCACTTCGTTAGTGAGCATAAAAAGTCGGCCTTTCGCGTCTTCTACCATCTCATGGCAGTCGTTTACTGGATTTTTCCCAGCATCTAAAATGCCCCAATTAGGAACTACTTTATACGTAAATGAGCCATGGCCTAAGGTGATTTCGCCAGCTTTGGGTGCGATTTTTTTCATATGGTTGTTGTTAGATAATAAGCCTGTTCCGATCAGTGCGGAACTCGCTTTTAAAAAGTCTCTGCGTGGGATAAATTCTTTCATTCGTTTTAAGGTTTATTTATGCTTTCATCAATGTTAAATAGGGCATTGGCCACTAAGGTTTTGGCCACTAAATTAGCGGGATTTGGCGGGATATCGTTATCCGGGCAAATCTTTAAAAAGGCTAACGTTTCTTTCGGATGCGCTTGGTAATACGCCAGGGTCTGTGTGTAAAAAGTCCCTAATGTCTCCGCTTTTTTAGGGGTAATAGTTCTGCCAAATAAATCAGCATAGCCTTTTTCAATAAAACGCAACCCATTCTCCGCGTATTTACGCGCAAAAAATTGCGATGCCTCTAAGAAAACCGGATCATTCAAGGTATTCAGCGCTTGCATAGGCGTGTTCGTTCTGATACGCCGAGAAAGGCAAATATCGCGCGTTCCTGCATCAAAGGTCACCATAGTCGGATAAGGGCTGCTGCGCCTCCAATACGTATACAGTGAGCGCCTCCACTGCTCTTCCCCACTACTTTTTTCCCATTTCATGCCACTATATGGGGCATTCCAAACCCCATCAGGTTGCTCTGGCATTACGCTAGGACCGCCTAGTTTTTCACTTAATAATCCAGACCAAACCAGTGCTTGGTCGCGTACTTGTTCTGGGCTTAATCGAATGCGTGGCCCCCTGGTTATGTAGCGATTGTTCGGGTCTTTTTCACGAGTTGCCTTGTCTACGATAGCAGACTGTTGGTAGCTGGCAGACATCACGATATACTTCAATACATCTTTCGGTTTGTAGCTAAAATCCACCTGGAATTTGTAGGCTAAATGATCTAACAAGGGCTGGTTAACAGGCGAAAGTCCTTGACTCCCCAAGTCTTCTAATGTTTCGACGATACCGATGCCAAACAACTGTTCCCAGAATCGATTCACTGCCACGCGGGCTGTCAATGGATTACTTTTGCCACCGATCCAATTCGCTAAATCCAAGCGATTGTTTACGGGGCCATTTTTGAATAAGGCAGGAATTCCAGGCTGTACGGCATCGGCTGGATTTAACCAGGAACCACGGGCAAAAACGCGCGTTGTTCTGGTAAAGTCTGCCGGATTTTCAAGCATAACCGGGGTAGTCAATTCCGGTTCAGCGGCAATAGCTTTTATGGCTAATTTTTCAAATTCCGTGGCTTTAAGTGCTGCTGGAACTTCAGGCAATAAGGCCCAAAATCCAATGGTTACAGTCGTTTGATCTGGCTTTGTTTTGGCATTCGTAAATTCCCAAACCAGGTCTTGTTTTCCAGGCAAAGAAGGGATGTTCACAAAGGTATAGGCCCAGCCTTTCACAAATAACCCTTTCGGTTTAGCGTATTTTTCCTGCAGGGTCGTATCTAGTTTTATACGTGCGATAATAGGCCCTGTTTTTGTGCCTTGGTGGATGGTTAAATAGGTAGGCGCAGGACCTGAGTTTCGGCAAGCAATTAACAGCTTGGTTTTTCCCATCATGGGAACGGCTTTAAAGCGCGCGGAACCCTTGTTTCGAACAGCCAAGTATTTGTTATCCGCTAAGGCGCTATTATCAAACTGATCTGCCCAATGCGGATGGATTTTAGGCTCCACAAAACGGATCATGTTTCCCCAGGCTTTTTGGGATGCGACAGGTTGATTTAGCAGAAAAGATTTGAGCTGTGCAATCGTTTTTTCGTCCTCTGGTTTGTAATGCTTGTAGGTAGGAGAATCATCCGGAATATCTTCGTCGCGGGAGTTATTAAAGAAGGCCATGTAGCGGTAATATTCCTCATGGCGAATCGGATCATAGGGATGTGAATGGCATTGAACACAGCCAAAACTTGTCCCTTGAAGCACCTCCCAAGTCGTATTTACGCGGTCTAATATAGCTGCCGTACGAAACTCTTCATCCTCCGTTCCCCCTTCATCGTTATTGGTGGTATTTCGGTGGAAGGCTGTCGCGATGTAGTCGCTTTCTTGTGGATTATCCAGCAAGTCCCCTGCGAGTTGCTCCTTAATAAACTGATCGTAAGGCTTGTTTTGATTGAACGAAGCGATGAGGTAATCGCGGTATTTCCAAATGCTACGCCCCTCATCTTTCTCATACCCTTTGGTGTCCGCATAGCGCGCTAAGTCCATCCACATGGAGGCCCATTTTTCTCCAAAATGAGGGGATTTCAACAACTTGTCCACCTGCTTTTCATAGGCTTCATCCGACTTATCCTTTTCAAATTCTTGGTAATCGGAT
>CAILUB010000042.1 GCA_903837305.1 uncultured Cytophagaceae bacterium | reverse complement strand
CCGATGATCTGCTTATCGGTAAATCTGGATTGTTTCATAGCCGCTATTCTCCGAAATTAGTGGACTTTGTTCCATAACTTTAATGTGGCAGGGAGAGGGCATGTCACTTCTTTTCAAGGTAGATCTTTTTGAGCTGTTGATTCTCTTTTCAAGCTTTGCATCCGGCACGTCGTGGGAACGCTCACGACTTAAAACTTGGCTAGCCACTTGTAAAACTTACACGAACTGAAACCAAGCTCGCAGCAACTATCAGGAATGCCAAAACCAGTCACAGAGAGTTTCACGGCGTCCGTGATCTGGCTATCAGTGAACTTTGACTTTCTCATGTAGAACCTCTTCCATTGGAAAAATCCAACTTCTAACGTCGGCGCATTCTAGGGGACAATTACCAAATAACTGTAAACTTTATATTGTATGATTCAATTTTAAAATCTATTAAATAAGGCTATATATGAATAAAAATTCTTATATTTTAAATTCTAATTATCCAAGTGCGACTTTACCAGTTGGCAAAAATGGTGATCTAAGTTTAAATTCAAAAGAAGCGAGAATTTTTGGAGAAGGTTTATCAGACTTATATTGCTTTTCAGATCCTTTTCCGCACATTGTGATAGATAACTTCTTACCTATCCCACTTATTGAAGAAATACATAAATTATTTCCTGAAAAAAAACTCGACAATGATATTTTTCATGAGTCGGATTATTATGGATTACACAAAAGACAAGTTCTTCCTGAAAGTTGTGAGCCTAGGATAAGAAATATTTTTCATTTTTTTAACTCCATGCCTATACTTCAATTCTTAGAAGGATTGACTACAATTGATTCTCTTATAGGGGATCCATATTTTAGTGGAGGTGGATTCCATGAAATATTTACCTGTGGCAAACTTGGTATTCATACAGATTTTCGAATTAATGAACAACTTCATTTAAGCAGGAGATTAAATATGATAATTTATTTAAATAAAAATTGGACCCCCGAATTTGGTGGCAATCTTGAACTCTGGGATAGTGAAGTAAAAACAAAAGTTGTTTCAATAGCCCCTCTATTTAACCGTTGCGTAATTTTCAATACAGATGCTAAGTCTTACCATGGCCATCCCGAACCCTTAAATACTCCAAATGATATTACAAGAAAATCTATTGCTTTATATTACTATACGGCTTCGAAAGAAATATATAATAATAATCCAACTGACAGAACAATGTACGTTTCACGACCAAATGATGGAATTCATATTAAAAAACAAGTTTACAAAAATTGGCTTAATAATAAAGCACGAGATTTTTTACCGCCTGTATTTATAAGGATGATTTTGAAGTTAAAACACATGATTTGGTGAGCAAAATGAGAAGTTTTTAAGCGAAACAATCACATACTACTTTCATTAAATAAGTCAAAGCTAACAAACTTAATTATACATGTTAAGATAATAATAGTGAGCATTAAAAAAAATACTTTATGGAACCTTGGAGGTTCTTTCGTACCATTGATTGTAGGTATTGCTGTAATTCCCTATATTTACAAGCACTTAGGAATTGAGCGAACTGGAATTTTGACTATAATTTGGGCATTAATTGGTTATTTTAGTATTTTTGATTTCGGACTGGGTCGAGCCATCACGCAACGTATTTCTAACCTAGCTACTCTGAAAGAACAAAAACAAAAGCAAACCATAGCAACCACTGGCGTACTGCTAACATTGATTATTGGAATTGGAGGTGGACTGATTGGTTATATAGCGATCAAACTAATGGGTGTTGAGTGGCTGAATTTTGAGACAAATTTAGATAGTGAAATTACAGATGCATTTATTCTAGCCTGTCTCGCAATACCCGCAACAACAGCTACGGCGGGATTACGAGGAGTACTTGAAGGCGAGCTGCGTTTTAAGTCAATCAACTTGCTCAAAATGCTCTTAGGGCTAAGCAATTTTATGTGTCCAGTAGTATCAATTTTTCTTAATGAACATCGCCTAGATTCTTTGGTGGCTTCACTTGTCGCGGCACGATACTTAGTCCTAATTGCTCACTACATCATAGTAAAGGATCTAATTGGGCGCATTAATAATAATCTCAGTAGAGAAGAAGCAAGCAAACTTTTTAAATTTGGTGGGTGGATTACTCTGTCCAACCTCATCAGCCCTTTAATGGTTGTTGCCGACAGACTTGTAATAGCAAATCTTCTTGGAGCAACTGTCCTAGCGTACTACACAATTCCGGTCGATTTCATGCTTCGATTATTATTAATACCAAGTGCTATAACTGCTTCTGTGTTTCCTGTAATATCTAAAGATTTTGCATCTAAAAATTTAAGTAAAATATTTAATTTGTACAAGAAAATTTTAAAATATATTATTGTTTTAATGGGCGCAGTAATATTATTTATAATTTATTATGCTGACTTAGGGTTAACTTTATGGCTTGGAAATGAATATGCCGCCAATTCTTTGCCGATAGTTTACATAATTGCTATAGGAATATTTATAAATAGTATCGGACAAATCCCATATACTTTCATACAAGCCTCAGGTGATGCTAGAAGTACAACATTAATTAATATTTATGTATTGATAATTTATATTCCAATGTCGATAATACTAATAAATCAATTCGGTATTAATGGTGCTGCAACTGCCTGGACAATACGTGTTATATTCGATCTTGCTGCACTTCACTACAGAGCTTTAAAAATATTTAAATATTATTAATGTCAATATGTAATTTATGGCATATAAAATAAATTTTTCATTAATTTCGTAAATTACTAAATT
>CAILUB010000041.1 GCA_903837305.1 uncultured Cytophagaceae bacterium | reverse complement strand
GATCTTCTTTTGCATAACGAACCTTAGTTGCAGTTGCCATAAAGTCATTCGCTGCATCACGCTCACCCACGGCAAGCATCAAAACAGAATGTAATCCCATCGCCTCTAGACCTAATAACTCATCTAATTGAGCTGGAATAAAACCTTCCATTGGAGTAGAATCAATTTGCAATTCACCCGCAGCAGCTAGCGCAGTTCCCATGGCTAAATAGACTTGGCGTGCAGCCCAATTTCTTTTTGCATCTACAGGACGACCCAAAAGAGACCCAGCGATTGCTCCACGGTAATCACCTAGCATATCCACAGAAAGACCACGTGTGTCAGCCACTAATTGAATGAATGCATCGATTTGCGTTTCTGTGATATCGTTCCAAGCTGCAAACACTAACAAGTGAGACGACTCTACCGCTTGTGGTTGACCATAAGCGATCGGTTGAATTTTTGCTTTTAATTCTGGGTTTTCAATCACTAAAATTTTATACGGTTGTAAACCAAAACCGGATGCAGAAAGGCGGATTGCTTCTAATAAAGCATCCATTTTTTCTGTGGAAACTTTGTTTCCAGTCATTCTTTTGGTGGCGTAACGCCAGGTTAATGAGTCGATAATTGACATATAGGTAGATTATAGATAAGAGAGTAGAGATTATTTAGAAAATAGCCATTGATCTATTTTCTGCGAATAAGCCTTAAATTTTATTGAATTAAATAATTCAAATTCTTTAACACCTTCTCACAGTTGAGAGAGCGAAAGAGTTAGTTGATATCGAAATGAATTTAAATAGGGGGCGTATAAAATATGACGTAGGCCATTTTACAGCCCCCTATTTAAATTTATTCTGAAACTAATGATACTGTCAAAGCGAAATCATCATAAATCGCCTTATCACCAATTGACTCAAAGAATTTCTTAGAACCGTAACGGATGTTGAAGTCAGTGCGATCGATCGTAATGTTTGCTTTCGCTGAAACTTTACCACCTTTAACCGCGATTTCAGCAGGGAAAGTGATTGATTTTGTGATTCCTTTTACTGTTAAGTTTCCAGTTACTTGGTTACCTGCTACTTTAGTGATAACGAAAGTCGCTGTTGGGAATTTTTCTACTTCGAAGAAATCACCTGAAGTGATGTGTCCAATGAATTTTTGGTTGTAACCAGCATCTGTGATATCTAAATCCTTGATAGTTTTCAAATCTATGGTGAAGTTTCCACCGATTAATTTGTTGCCATCTACATTTAAAGCTCCTGCAGAGATACCTACTGTACCATTGTGCTCTCCTGTTACTTTCTTTGCTAACCAAGCGACAGAACTAGCTGACTTGTTAACGTTGACTACTTTCGGTGCCGCTACGCCAGCGAAAGTTACAAGGCCTAAAGCCAAAGTTGCAATAATTACTTTTACAGATTTCATATCATTTATTGTTTAATTGTGAGAAAATACGGTTCTAAATTCGTCCAAAATTTGGTTCATTTCTTCGAGCTTACTAACTCCTAAAGCGTCGAAATGTTTTCCCCAGTCATTTTGGACTTGGTCTACTTGGGTTAATAAATCTAGTCCAGCCGGTAAAATTAAGACATCTACCGCCCTACGATCTTTTGGGCATTCGCGGCGAAGCACTAGATTCTTCTCCACTAATTTGTCTACTAGGCGAGAGGCATTTGACATTTTGTCTAACATCCGTTCGGTAATGGCTAAAACGGTCATCGGGTTTCCTTGTTGTCCTCGAAGAATGCGAAGCACATTATACTGTTGGACCGTAAGTCCAAAGGGTTTCAATAATTCCTGCTGTTGCTGAACGATCCAGTTGCCTGTATAGATCGCATTTACAACGGCTTTTGCTGCTTCAGAAGGAAATTTTGATTGTTTTAAAGCTTCGGAAATACCCATGACTAAATATTGATGTCGTAAAATTAAATGTAATTACATTAAATACAAATGAAAATAAATTTAATTTTATCAAAACCCTGATATTTTTAAATTTTGGGCTATTTTTGGATATGCAGACATCTTTATCCCTTCAATATCCATTTATCCTTGCTTCTAATTCTCCCCGTCGAAAAGAGATCTTGCGTTCGGCCGGATTCGAATTCTCCGTATTACCTAGTGATGTGGATGAATCCTTTTCTGCAGAAATGAAGCCTCAGGAGGTGCCGGTGCATTTGGCAGAAAGAAAAGCGAATGAATTAGCAAGAATTTCCCCGAATGCCTTAGTATTAGCAGCGGATACAGTGGTGATTTTAGGAAAGGATATATTGAATAAGCCTCAAGATAAATCGGAGGCGATTTATATGTTGCAGCAATTGTCTGGGAAAACACACGAAGTAGTAACTGGAATTGCTTTACACACACCTCAAGGTTTGTTCACGAAAGCAGATTCGGCCTTAGTCAAATTCAGAACTTTCGAAGATTGGGAAATTGATTTCTATGTACGCGAAGGATCGTGCTTAGATAAGGCAGGATCTTACGGGGTTCAAGATTTCTTAGGGATGGTGGGAATTGAATCCATTCAAGGTTCTTTTTACACGGTGATGGGATTGCCCATTTTTGACGTGTATCAATTAATGAAACCCTATATTCTAGATGGTAAACAACTATCGATTAGATAGAAAAGCTCTCTCCGCATCCACAAGTACGGCTTGCGTTCGGGTTTTTGAATTGAAAACCTTTACCATTTAATCCATCAGAGAAGTCTAATTCAGTTCCAGCAAGGTAGAGGATCGATTTCTTATCTACCATCACTTTCACGCCTTTGTCTTCGAAAATCATATCGTTTGGTTGAGCTTCTGCAGCAAAATCCAAATTGTACATAAGGCCTGAACAGCCACCACCTTCCACGGCTACACGGATG
>CAILUB010000040.1 GCA_903837305.1 uncultured Cytophagaceae bacterium | reverse complement strand
TTACATGAAAAAATTATTCCTTTTTGACGCGATGGCTTTGATTTATCGCGCGCATTTTGCTTTTGCTAAAACACCTCGAATCTCTTCGAAGGGAATTAATACTTCCGCCGTTTTTGGCTTTGCAAATACGATCCTAGAGGTTATTAACAAGGAAAAACCAGACTATTTAGGGGTTGCTTTTGACACACCTAAACCTACCTTTCGTCACGTAGAATACACTCCCTACAAGGCGCAGCGCCAAGAACAGCCGGAGGATATTACGATTGCGATTCCTTATGTCAAGCGTTTAGTCGAGGCGATGGATATTCCGTTGCTTATTTTAGATGGCTACGAGGCGGATGACGTGATCGGGACGATTGCGAAGAAAGCGGTGCGGGCGAATCCAGACATCGAAGTGTTTATGATGACTCCAGATAAGGATTATGGGCAATTAGTGGAGGAGCGCATTAAGATGTATAAGCCGGCCTTTATGGGCAAGGGTGTAGAGGTTTTAGGGCCAAAGGAGGTTTGCCAACGTTGGAACATCGCTAATGTAGATCAAGTGATCGATATGCTTGGTTTGATGGGCGATGCGGTGGATAACATTCCGGGTATACCGGGTGTGGGTGAAAAGACAGCCCAAAAGCTCATCGAGCAATTTGGCTCTTTGGAAAACTTACTAGACAACACCGATCAACTGAAAGGCAAATTGCAAGAAAACTTGATCAATTTCCGCGAACAAGGGATTTTATCGAAGCATTTGGCCCGCATTATGCTCGAAGTGCCTGTCGAATACGAAGAGGAAAAATTAAAAGCAACGCCGCCAAACCGCGCGCTTTTAGAACCCTTGTTAGAAGAATTAGAATTCAGAACGCTACGCAAACGTATTTTGGGCGAAGACGAACCTGTCGTGGCAAAGGTGAAAGCATCTCCTAAGGTGGATGCGAACCAGATGGATATGTTTGGATCACCGACTCCGGCCACAACTTCGGTCACGGAGGAAGAGGAAGTCATTACCACCAGCTATTCCAATCTCAGTAATACCGCTCACCAGTACCATCTAGTGCAAGGCGAGAATGCCATTAAGTCATTGATTAGCTTCTTGGATCGCCAGGATTCCTTCTGTTTTGATACGGAGACGACGAGTTTGGTGGCGATCGAAGCGGCCTTAGTGGGCATGTCCTTCTCCTACCGCAAGGGCGAGGCCTTTTATGTGCCGTTCCCAGAAGATCCAGCGGCATGCCAGGCACAGGCAGATTTATTCAAGGCTATTTTTGCCAAAGAATCAACCATCAAAATCGCCCAAAATATCAAGTACGATATGAGCGTCTTGCGTAATTATGGCATCGAAATCAAGGGTGCGACTTACGACACGATGCTCGCGCATTATTTGATTGAACCGGAAAAACGCCACGGGATGGACGCTTTGGCCCTCGCCTATTTAAGCTACGAACCGATGTCCATCGAAAACTTGATTGGCAAAAAAGGTGCCAAGCAAGGTAATATGCGCGAGGTGGAGCTAAACTTGATCAAAGAATATGCGGCAGAAGACGCAGACATAACCTTGCAATTAAAGCCATTCCTGGACAAACAATTAACGACGAATCCGAAAGCTGTTCAGTTACTTCACGAGGTAGAAATGCCGTTAGCGCGCGTTTTGTCCACTATCGAATGCGAAGGCGTGAACCTTGACGTGCCTTTCTTACAAGAGATGTCGAAGACGTTGGAAGCAGATTCCAAAGCCGTTCAAGAAAAAATATTCGCCACGGCTGGCCAAGAATTCAACATCGCCTCCCCTAAGCAATTAGGCGAAATTTTGTTTGAGAAGCTGAAGCTAGATCCGAAAGCGAAAAAGACTAAAACTGGTCAATACATGACGGGCGAAGAGGTCTTATCTAAACTAGAAGCAGAACACGAAATCGCCTCTTTAATTCTCGACTTCCGCGAATTACAGAAATTGAAATCAACCTACGTGGATGCCCTACCGGCCCTTATTTCGCCCAAAACAGGCCGCATACACACCTCCTTCATGCAAGCAGTTACTGCCACAGGTCGACTGTCTTCGAAGGATCCAAACTTACAAAACATCCCGATCCGTACCGTACGTGGTCGTGAGATTCGCAAGGCCTTTATTCCACGCGATGAAAACCACTTGATTTTATCTGCCGATTATTCCCAAATCGAATTGCGCATCATGGCAGCCTTCTCGAAAGACGAATCGATGCTCGATGCGTTCAATAACGGATTAGATGTACACAAAGCAACTGCCGCGAAAGTATTCCACGTCCCATTGGAAGAAGTTACTTCGGACATGCGTCGCAAGGCGAAAACGGTGAACTTTGGGATTATTTACGGTGTTTCGGCCTTTGGCCTAGCTGCTCAATTAGCCATTTCCCGCACAGAAGCAAAGGAAATCATCGATCAATATTTCGTTGAATTCCCTAAGGTGAAGACCTTTATGGACCAAAGCATCACCGACGCTCGCGAAAACGGCTACGTCGAAACTGTTTTGGGTCGCCGTCGCTACCTACGCGATATTTTATCTGCTAATATGAACGAGCGTGGTTTTGCAGAACGCAATGCCATCAACGCCCCGATCCAGGGTTCAGCAGCCGATATGATTAAAGTGGCGATGATTCAAATCCAGGATTTCCTAGAAAGAGAAAACTTGAAATCGAAAATGATCTTAACCGTGCATGACGAACTTGTGTTCGACGCACACAAAGACGAAGTCGACTACCTTAAAACCCAAATCAATAAGATCATGTGCGAAGCGATGGATTTAGGTGTCGCGATGGAAACGGGAATTGGCGTGGGAGAGAATTGGCTGGAAGCGCATTAAAAATCAGCGGAGCTGATTTTTAAGATTAGAGAGTATAGATTATAGAGTAGAGATAATAGATTAAAGAGTGGAGATGATAGATTAAAGAGAGGATATAATAAAGTGAAGATATTTTCTACACAAGTCCTAATCTCTGCTCTATACTCTCTACTCTATAATCTATACTCTATAATCTATTATCTAATTTAATCAATAAACCGCTCCGTAATCCCGCCATACGAATCAATCCTGCGATCTCTAAAGAAAGGCCAAGTTCTACGGTAGTATTCACTCGAGTCGACGTTCACATCCACTAAAGCAATTTCTTCTTGATCGTGAGAGGCTTGGAAGATCACGCGACCGAAGGCATTAGAAACAAAGCTTCCTCCCCAAAACTGTTGGCCATTTTCTGTTCCAACGCGGTTCACAGAAATGACTGGAACGCCATTTGCAACCGAATGAGAACGTTGGATCGTCTGCCAGGCTTGGTATTGTTCGCGGTTAATCTCGCTGTCTTTTTCTTCTAAATCCCAGCCAATAGCCGTTGGATAGACTAACACTTCTGCTCCTTGCAAAGCCGTTAAGCGAGCAGCCTCGGGATACCATTGATCCCAACAGATGAGCACCCCTATTTTGGCAAACTTCGTATCAAAAACCTGATATCCTAGATCGCCTGGCGTGAAGTAATACTTTTCGTAATAGCCTGGATCGTCTGGAATGTGCATTTTACGGTACTTGCCCAGGTATTTTCCGTCTGCATCAATAACCGCAGTGGTATTATGGTAAAGTCCTGCCGCCCGCTTTTCGAAAAGAGATGCGACGATTACAACGTTTAATTCGGCTGCCAAAGCACCTAATTCATCTGTCGAAGGCCCAGGAATCGCCTCAGCCAAAGCAAAGAAATCCTGCTTTTCTTCGTAACAGAAATAGACCGATTTGAACAATTCCTGCAAGCAAATCACTTGCGCACCCTTAGAGGCTGCGTCGCGAATTGAGCTAATCGTTTTTTGCCAGTTTTCTGAAACAGTTGAGCTGCAGGATAGCTGAATTAAGGCGAAGGAAACGTTTTTCATCAATATCTTGGTTTTTACCATGTAAATCAGCCCAAAATTAAGAAAAAACACATTGCGAGCCTCATTCTTTCATTCTTTTCGGTAAATTGCAAATTAATACGATTGAATTTAAGATTGATTTAATGGAAAATAAAAAACAGGATACCGCCTCGGCATTGAAGGATATAATTTCACACGCGAAAGAATATGGATTCGTATTTCCTTCTTCAGAGATATATGATGGTTTGCAAGCGGTATATGATTACGGTCAAAACGGTGTCGAGTTAAAGAATAATTTAAAAACAGTTTGGTACAAGGCGATGACGATGTTAAATGACAACGTGGTAGGTCTTGATGCGGCTATTTTTATGCATCCATTGACTTGGAAGGCCTCTGGTCACGTGGATTCGTTTAACGATCCGATGATTGATAACAAGGATTCCAAAAAACGTTACCGCGCAGATACCTTATTAGAAGAAAGAGCGGCGCAATTAGAGGACGAAGGAAAAGAGGCAGAAGCGAAAGCTTTATTACAAAAGATGGCGAAATGCTTAGATGCAGGGGATTTAGAGGGAGTTCGCCAAATCATTATCGATGAAAATATCAAGTGTCCAGTTTCGAACACGGCTAATTGGACTGAGGTGCGTCAATTTAATTTGATGTTCTCTACACAAGTAGGCGCGGTTTCAGAGGATGCGAGTTTAATTTATTTACGTCCAGAGACGGCTCAAGGAATCTTTGTGAACTTCTTGAACGTACAGAAGACAGGCCGCATGAAGGTACCTTTTGGCATTGCCCAAATCGGAAAAGCCTTCCGTAACGAGATCGTTGCACGTAATTTCATTTTCCGTATGCGGGAATTCGAACAAATGGAGATGCAATTCTTCGTTCGCCCTGGCACAGAAATGGAATGGTATGCAAAGTGGAAAGAAACCCGTATGAAGTTCCACTTAGCCTTAGGTTTACCAGCTACTTCCTTGAAATTCCATGATCACGATAAATTAGCCCACTACGCGAATGCGGCGGTGGATATTGAGTACAAATTCCCGTTTGGCTTTAAAGAAATGGAAGGAATCCACTCGAGAACGGATTTCGACTTGAAAGCACACCAAGATTTATCGAGAAAAAAACAACAATATTTTGACCCAGAAATAAACGAAAATTACATACCTTATGTGGTTGAAACGTCCGTAGGGGCTGATCGTTTATTCTTAGCGATTCTTTGCAATGCCTATACAGAAGAGACGGTGGGCGAAGGAGACCAAGAAAAACAACGTGTTTTCTTAAATTTCCATCCTGCTTTAGCTCCTGTGAAAGTGGCCGTTCTTCCTTTAGTAAAGAAGGATGGTTTAGCAGAGAAAGCACAAGAAATTACAAACAGCATTAAATTTGCCTTCAATACAACATACGACGATGGTGGCGCCATAGGCAAGCGTTATACCCGTCAAGATTTAATTGGAACACCGTATTGTGTGGTGGTTGATTACCAAACCATGGAAGACAACACCGTGACCGTTCGCGATCGCAACACGATGACCCAAGAGCGCATTTCTATAGCAGACCTAAAAGAGAAAATTGGTTATGCTGTATCGATGGAGCGTATTTTTGAAAAACTTTTAAGTTAAAACGCAAACAACGACGATTATGATCACCGAAGAGAGCAATCCAGCAGAAGAATTGGAAACCACTCCTACTCCAGAAGAAACACCAGCAGCAGCGACAGCAGTCGAAGCGACTCCAGTTGAAGCGACTGTAGAAGCAGAGGCTGTGGTTGAAGAAACAACAGTGGAAGAGACTGTAGAAGCAGAGGCAGTAGCCGAAGAGACAACATTGGAAGAGACTCCAGTGGAAGAGGCAGCAACAGCAGAAGTAGCTCCAACTGAAGTAGCAACGCCAGCTGAGGTTGTTTTTCCGACAGTGGAAGAAAAAGCGGTGGAATTTCCGACTTTAGACCTTTCAAAAGCGACAAAAGAGAGCATTCTTGCCTTTTATGAGCAATTGAAATCTATTCTTCAAGCGAGCGCCTCATCGGCAAACTTCAAAAAAGTCGATGAATTAACTAAAGAGGTAAAGACGGCTTGGGAAGCGATCAAACAAGGTGAACGTGCTGAGGCATTAGCCGCATTTAAAGCTGTTAATGAAGATTCGGAGGAAGGATTTTCTTTTAAAGGAGATGAAATTTCCCAAAAAATCGACGAAATTGCGACCTTCATTCGTTCTGAAAGAGGTGCATTCTTCTCTAATTTAGAGAAATTAAGAGAGAAGGCATTAGAAGGAAAAACGCGTTTAATTAATGAATTAAGAACTTTAGTGGATTCGGATGATAATTCAGATCCAGCACATGTGAATGCCAGCTTTAAAGCCTTCAAGAAAATTCAAGAAGAGTGGAAAGGCTTAGGCAGTGTGCAAGGACCTATGAATCAGACGCTTTGGCAGAGTTATCATGCCTTGGTAGATCGTTTCTACAGCAATAGAAGTATTTTCTTTGAACTTTTAGAGTTAGATCGCAAGAAGAATTTACAAGCAAAAGAACTAATCGCCAGTAAACTAGAAGGTTTAGCTGCTGAGATTTCGAAAGGCGGTGCTTTTCAGAAATTATTAAAAGAAGCAGAGGAACTATTCGAAGAATACAAACATATCGGTCCAGCTAACAGAGATAATAATGAGTCTTTGTGGACGCGTGTGAAGAAATCACTAGATGTTCTTTTCGAACAAAAAAGAGCGGTTCAAGATGCTCAAAAGCAAGTTTTTGAAGAAAATTTAAAAGTAAAACGCGAGATTGGTGACTTAATGAAGCACTACGCGAACTTCACCGCTGCAAACATTAGCGAATGGAACCAGGCTTCTAAAGCGGTATTAGCGCTACAAGAGCAATGGAATAATTTAAAAGGTGGATTGCCTCGTGATGGAGGAAAAGAAGTGAGCCAAAATTTTTGGTCTGACTTAAAAACCTTCTTCAAACACAAGAGTGAATTCTTCTCGAAGATAGATGCTGAGCGTAAAGCTAATTTAGCAGCGAAGCAATTATTAATCGACCAAGTGAATGGCATTGTAGAAACAGGTACCATTACTCCCGAAGTGACTCAAATGGTCATCGAAACACAGAAAAAGTGGAAAGAGATCGGTCACGTGCCAGAAAAACAAAAGGATTCCATCTATGCTAAATTCAAGGCAGCTTGTGACGCTTACTTCAATTTAACCCGTGAGAAAGGTAAGAATGCGAAAGATGTAGAATTCGAAGCTAATTTAGAAGCTAAACAAGCTATTTTGAATGAAATGGAAGCCATGTTACAGGATCCTGGCCTTTTAGCTACCTTAGGCCAAAAGAAAGCGGCTTGGGATGCGATCGGTTTCGTTCCTCGCAATAATGTAAAATCCATCCAAGAAAGTTTCCGCACCACGTGGAATGCGTTGATCGATTTAGCTCGCACTCAACCGAAAGAGCAATTAGCTGCTTGGGGTTTTGAATTAAAGTCTTTGGCTTCTGAAGCAAATACGGTTGGAGAAGAAAGAAAATCTACTTCCCCTGATGCGCGTAAGAAAATTCAAACCTTGGAAAATGATATTGCCGTGTTAACCAATAACTTAGAATTCTTTGCGAAGTCTAAAAACTCGGATAAACTACGTGCTGAGGTAGAAAAGAAAATTGCTCAAGCGGAAAAAGAACTCGAGAAATTGAAAAAAGATTAATTTTTTTCAATCAATATTTTGCGTTTTAATCCATTTGGCTTACTTTTGTGAACTCAAATGCGCCTCCTTAGCTCAGCTGGTAGAGCAACTGATTTGTAATCAGTAGGTCATTGGTTCGATCCCGATAGGAGGCTCTGAAAAGCTCGACAGTAATGTCGGGCTTTTTTGTTGCCTTATACCCTGGTAATCTCCTTCGTAAATAATAATTTTCATCCAAATCGTGAATTACACATATAAGTGCGTTATATTGCACAATATTATCGTATTTGAGCCATTTTTGACAAATAATACATTAAAAAGAGCATCATAATGCACCATCAAAACATCATAGAAACACTAAAAAAGCGTAGAATTAGCCTTTCGGTGAACCAAGAAACACTTGCTTTACTATCTGATGTAGGCCTGAGAACGCTGAAGCAAATTGAAAGCGGGAAAGGAAATCCCACCTTGGAAACCATCCAAAAACTAGCAGCTGTTTTAGGACTACAGCTAAAATTAGAAATCAAAAAATTAGAATCGGAAGATGAGAACGGCAACGATTTTGTATAAGTCTGAACCAGCTGGAATTTTAAGTCAGCTGGATAATGGGAGTTTTCATTTTGGCTATTTGGATGCTTGGCTGGAAGACAAAAAGAAACCAGCTATTAGTTTGACTATGCCTAAATCGAAAAAGGAATTTAAATCCCCTCACCTCTTCCCGCTCTTCTTTCATATGTTACCAGAAGGGGCTAACAAACAGGCTGTCTCTAAATTTAAGAAGATAGATCCATCGGATCATTTTGGCATACTAATAAGCAGTGCACAATTCGATACCATAGGTGCAATCACGATTGTACAAACAGTTCAATAAGTGTCTATGCCAGAACTATTATATTGCCCCAGTACATTAATCGCAGGTCACGCTACCTACAGTCGATCTGCTATTCAACGACTCTTTTCTAAACATAAGGTGGATCACCAGCTATCTTATGATTCACCGGCGAGTTCTGAACTAGTGGCAGGCACTTTCTTTGAGAATAGAACCATTATGTCGGTTCCTGGCATGCAGGAAAAGTATTCATTCGTGCTAGAGAAGAATAAATTGCGTCTTGCCAAAGCTGGGGAATGCGGAGATTACCTTTTAAAGCCGATTCCTGCTTTAGGAAGGAATAAACACCTAATGCCGGCAAACGAACATTTAACGATGCAAATTGCTCGCCAAGCATATCAAATCGAGACGGCAGAGAATGGAATTATTTTTTTCAATACGGGCGAACTGGCCTATTTGACGAAACGATTTGACCGGGATGATGCGGGACAGAAGCGGGCGAAGGAGGACTTTGCGGTTTTGGCAGGTAGAACACCTCAATCCCATGGCATAAATTATAAATACGAAGGAAATTACCTCGAATTGTTCCAAATCATGCAGCAATACGTACCTGCCTATGCCGTCGAGGCTCCTAAACTTTTTAAAATCCTGCTATTTAATTACCTGTTCTCGAATGGGGATGCGCATTTAAAGAATTTTTCTCTGTTGGAAACGGAAGACGGCGATTTCATTCTGAGTCCTGCCTATGATCTTATAAATACAGAGATGCACCAGGCTGAAATTGATTTTGCTTTACGTGGTGGATTATATCCTAAAGCTCAATACCAAGGCAAAATATTGAACCAATTTCTACAGTTAGGTAAACTGGCAAACATTCCAGAAAAGATGGTAGAGCGCATTCTGTCCCAAATGCTGGCTAATTCAACCGAGACCGAGCGATTAATTCGAAGTTCTTTCCTAGATGAAAGCGCTCAAAAAAACTACTACCAGGCTTACCAAGGAAGATTAAAACGATTGAAATTCACTTAGGCCTTCCACATTTCAGCCACTTTCCGCGCAATCTCAGGTAAATCCTGCTTTTTCATGCAATCGAAATGACCTTTAGGACACGACTTTGTGCCAAAATTCGAACAAGGCTGGCAAGTTAAATCAGGAACGATGGATTGAAAAACCAACGCTTTCGAATCCTTTGGCATCAAAGGCTCTACCTGCAAGGCGGGCGAAGTAGCCCCCCAGATCGCAATGACGTTCTTTTCAAAGGCACAGGCGATATACAGCATTCCGGTGTCATGGGAAATGACAACTTTAGCTTTGGAAACAATCAAAGCAGATTCATGCAAAGAATAAGTGCCACAGGTATTCACAATACGTGCTGGATCTAACGCCGCAAGCGCATCCCCATCTTCTAATTCCTCCTTGCCTCCAATCAATACGATGGGATGCGTAATTTGGCTACACAAAAGCTTGAGAGAATCCAATGGCAATTTCTTCGTGGTAAAGGAAGCGCCGATCACTAAAGCGACATAACCATCAGGAAACAAAGCGGGCTCATGTACGCTAGCAGGAACAAAATAATCTAGCCCCTTTCCATCATAGCTGACGCCTAATGGGGCTAAAGTATCCACGCTTCGAAATGAAATATGACGCTCAGGCAACCGATTCACTCCGAATTTGGTTAATAGAAACTTCTCAACGCTCAGCTTATTATAGGATAAATAAGGGACTCCCAAAGCCTTTCTTATGCGCAAACTGCGCAAATTCTTATGTAAATCGATGATGTAATCGAACTCATAGGATTTTAATTCCTGAATCGTTGCGGAAAGATCCTTATCAAAATAATGAAAGTGATCCACGTATGGATTCGACTCAGTCACCGCTTTCATGGACTTCTTTGTCAAGAAATGAATCTCCACATCAGGAATCTGCTGCTTCGCACAACGCAAGGCAGGAGAAGCTAAAACGATGTCGCCTATGGCCGAGAAACGAATAAAAAGTAGCCGCATATTAAATTCTGACTTTAAAGTTAATTCTTCCAAGGAGAATTTCTATTGTTAATGTTTTATTTTAAATTTCGGTATGCAACGTAGAAACTTCCTCAAAGGGGGCCTATTGGCTTCTACCCTCTCTTTAAATTCATCCCAATCGGTTTTAACACCCATCGAGTTTACGCCTATAAGTGCCGAAGAACGCAAAATGCGCGTGGCTAAGGCACAGAAATTAATGGCAGAGAAAAACATTCAAGCGATCATTTTAGATGCGGGGATCAACCTGAATTATTTCACGGGCATCAGCTGGTATCCTTCCGAGCGCTCGATGTTAGCGATCATTCCAGCTAAGGGAGAAATTAATTTTATTTGTCCGGCTTTTGAGGAAGATCGATTCCTGGAGCTTGCACCTGCGGGAACCAAGGTTTCCATTTGGGAAGAAGATGAGAATCCTTTTGCCTTGACTACTTGTGTCTTAAAAGGAATAGGTATAGAGAAGGGCCAAATAGGAATCGACGAATTCTGTCGTTTCTTCATCTTCGACGGCTTGCGAAAATCAGATGCAAGCTTTCAATTCGTAAGCGCAGATCCAATCACGATTCCTTGCCGCATCATTAAATCCGCTGCTGAAATTGCCTTAATGCAAAAGGCGAATGATGCGACAGTAAAGGCGATTCAGGCCGGAATTGCAGCGTTAACTTTCGGGTGCACCCCTCGTCAAATCTCCCAAAAAATTGCTCAGGCTCACACAGAGCAAGGAGTGATGCCTGGTTTTGCATCAGTGACTTTTGGGGTGGCGACTTCGTTTCCACACGGGAGTTCCAGAAAACAAATCTTAAAAACAGGCGATGTGGTGATGTTAGATTGCGGTTGCAGTGTGGGAGGATATGAATCAGATATCACAAGGACCATTGTTTTTGGGGAGCCTAGTGCAAAACAAAAACAGATTTGGGATTTAGAGAAAAAGGCGCAACAAGCGGGTTTTGAGGCAGCTAAATTAGGTGCACCTGCCGAAAACGTGGATTTTGCTGCGCGTAAAGTACTGGTTGATGCGGGTTTTGGCCCTGATTATAAATTACCTGGTCTGCCCCACCGAACGGGTCATGGCATTGGAATGAGCGGGCATGAATGGGGAAATATGGTACGTGGAAACAAGGCTCCTTTAGAAATAGGCATGTGTTTCAGTATTGAACCGACGATTGCGATACCAGGAGAATTTGGGGTACGATTAGAAGATTGTGCGTATATGACGGCAGATGGACCTAAATGGTTCTCAAATCCAAGCAAATCGATCTCAGAGCCGTTTTAATTCCAACACCTGATTCACGCAAGACGGAATATCGCGGTCATAGTGACTGACGTACAGCAAGGTCATTTCAGAATTTTCCGCTAAATAATCAAGCACCGACTTTAGGTGCTCTGTTTGAACAAGGTCTAGTCCTTGACATGGCTCGTCGAGTATCAAGAGTTCTGGATTCTTGACCAAAGCACGCGTAATCAACACCATACGCTGCTCACCACCTGAAATCTGCAAGAAGGATCTTTCTTCCAATTGAGCTATGCCCATCACCTGCATCCAATGATTCACTTGATCCGTTTGCTCCTCGGTTAAGCGCTTAAACAACCCAAGTGTATCAAACAAACCCGAGGCCACTACCGAAAAGCAAGAGCCGCCCTCCTTAAAATACAGATGCAACTCCGGACTCAAATACCCGATTTTGCGTTTAATGTCCCAAATACTTTCTCCTGATCCACGCTTTCGGTCAAACAAGATGATGTTCTGAGAATAAGCCTGTGGATTATCTGCCGTAATTAAACTAATCAAAGTAGACTTCCCAGCCCCATTGGGACCTTTAATCGCCCAACGCTCTCCCCTAGTTACTTTCCAGCTGAAATCACGTAAGATCGTTTTCGTTCCGTATTTGATCTGCACCTTTTCCATCTTAACAGCTATTTCGAATGGGTCTAATAGCCGCAGAAATGGCGCTGGTTTCATGGCAGATTCTTGTGCCAATGGCAATTCAATCACTTGATTAATGAAATCAGGCACATCGCCCGGTGAGGAAATGAGGATGAATTGTATGCCTTTCGAATCAAGCGATACTAATCCTTTCGAGAGTATTTCACGGCCATTTACATCCAGACCCACATAGGGATTATCTAAAATCAACCAATCCGGCTGGTAAGCCAACGATTTAACGATTTGCAATCGCTTGTTCTCGCCATTGGATAATTGAATTAAGGGGCGTTTCAGAAGTCCCGATAGCTCAAAAACCGATACCCAATCCCCTAATTCCAATCCAGCTAATTCCTCTTCCACCGTATAAGCATCCTCGCAATCGGAAGAATTAAAACGCTGTTGTAAATAAAATTCAGAGAGATTACTGCGATTCTTGAACTGATGTTGTTGCTCCACGAGCATGACATAGGCTCTTTTATCTGGATTTCGAGAAGAAAAAAAGACCTCGCCCGTTCGAAATAATCGACCAGCCAAGGCTTTTGCCAAAGAGGTCTTCCCTGATCCCATCGGTCCTACGATGGCTGTTTTTTGGCTAGATAAAATCTGAAAAGAGATCGATGAGACGACAGGTTTAGCTCCCAAGGAGACCGAAACGTCTGAAATTTTAGCGAGGCAATTATCCAAGAATATTTCCTATTTTTAACAAAAATAAACCTATTCGATGAAAAAAGCCTCATTCCTCGCCGGACTCTTGTTCCTGTGTAGTTTTACAATCCTTGCCCAATCTCTACCACACAGCACGCCAGAAGCAGAAGGTGTTTCGTCCGAAGCCATCATCAAATTCATCGAGGGCTATTCCTCAGAGAAACACGAATTGCATTCTTATATGCTCATACGCCACGGAAAAGTGATTTCAGAGGCATGGTGGAAGCCATTTGCGGCAGATAAAAAACACAGCATGTATAGTGTCTCCAAAAGCTGGACCTCCACCGCCATCGGTTTCGCCGTGGCTGAAAAGCGCCTCAGCGTACAAGATAAAGTCCTTTCTTTTTTTCCAGAACATGCTGATTTGAAAGACAAACCCTTCCTTGCTGACCTTCGTGTACAAGATCTGTTAACCATGTCAGCTGGTCACGAAAAAGAACCTCTACGCAGTGTAATCGTCTTTTCTCCAGATTGGGTTCGCGGATTTTTGAACTACCCTATCTCGCATAAACCTGGCACGAAGTTTTTATACAATACGTTAGCCACTTATATGTTGTCTGCGATTATCCAAAAAGTGACTGGAATGACGACTTTGGACTATTTAAAACCACGCTTATTAGACCCATTGCACATCAGCGGCATCGACTGGGAATCAGACCAAAAAGGCATCAATGTGGGCGGCTGGGGCATCCGTGTGAAGACAGAAGATATGGCCAAACTAGGTCTATTATACCTAAACAAAGGAAAATTCGAAGGCAAGCAAATCTTGCCAGCTGCCTGGGTGGAAGAAGCCACTCGCAAGCACATCGACCAAGAACCGGATGCGAGCGCAGATAAAAAGGCCAACGGGCAATATGCAGATTGGTTGCAGGGCTATGGCTACCAATTTTGGCGTTCTAGAAATGGATCATTTAGGGGGGACGGAGCCTTTGGACAGTATATTTTGATGATGCCAGAGCAAGATGCGGTGCTTATTATAACGTCAGAATCCCAGGATTTACCGGATGATTTGAACCAGGTTTGGAAGAACTTATTGCCTGCGTTTAAGACCAAAGCCCTTCCTTCTAATCCTTCCGGATTAAAAGCGCTTGCCGCATTTAATACTAGCAGACAAATTAAAGCACCCGTTTCTAGCCTGCAAGCAGCTTTACCAACGAAAAGCTATTCTTTAGGGACTAACCCGCTGGATTTCCGCCAGCTCCAGGTCGATTCAAAAGGAACGGTAACCATCACAACCAAAGATTCCGCACAGCACGAATTTAAACTAGCCCAAGGAACGTGGGCAACTGGAAAATCTAACTTAGTTGGTCCTTATATGCTGAGAGCCGCTAGAGTTGATTTAGCTAAAAAGGCGCCTTTTGATTATGCGGGATCGTATCGTTGGGTGGATGCGGAGACGCTGGAGATCACCTTATTGTATTTCGAAAGTCCACACCATTGGACATTTACCTTTAAAGGCGATCAAGTGAGTGTGATTAATTCCTTCGAACCCAAAACTGAAATTAAGATCCCACAACGGAAATAGGTGGAATTTCGTCGCAAAATTTGACCACAAGGATATGATTTACAATATATATTCGTAAAATGTAACCAGAAACCTATACTAACATGAAAAATAACAACAACCCTTCACGTCGTCAGTTTTTGGCGGCTGGCTCATTGGCCTCTTTAGGCCTTTTGTGGGCATCAAATTCTTCCTTCAGTTTTGCTAAACCAAACTCGGTGTTTGGTGGTGTTCAAGTAGGAACTATTACGTATTCTTTCCGCGGTATGCCGGGAGATATCAAGCAAATCATCCAGTATTGTGTAGACTCAGGTGTTTCTGCCATTGAATTAATGGGAGATGCGGTAGAAGACTACGCAGGACGTCCGGTCAATCCGGTGCCTATGCGTTGGACTCCAGGTCAACCTCGTCCTACATTAACAGATGAGCAACGTGCTCAAATGGCTAAATACCAAAAAGAGGTATCTACTTGGAGAGAGTCTGTTTCAATGGACAAATTCAAGGAAGTGCGCAAGATGTTAGATGACGCGGGAATATCCGTTTATGCGTACAAACCCAATGCATTCAGTGAAAGAAACTCCGATGCAGAGGTGGAATCAGCTTTACGCGCAGCTAAAGTATTAGGCGCTAAATCGGTTACAGTTGAATTGCCTACGTCATCAGCTCAGACGCAGCGTTTAGGCGCTTTGGGAGAGAAACATAAAGTTTATTTCGGTTACCACACTCACTTACAAGTGAAGGATACGGTGTATGATGAGGCTTTGGCCCAAAACCCATACAACTCTATCAATTTAGACTGCGGTCACTATATCGCCGTGGGAGCTCCTCACAACACGGCCTCTTTATTAGCTTTCATCGAAGCTAAACACGATCGCATCACAAGTATGCACATCAAGGACCGCACGACGAAGGAACATGGCGCAGGCAACCTAGAATGGGGCAAAGGCGACACTCCATTAAAAGAGGTATTAACTTTATTAAAGAAGAAGAAATACAAATTCCCTGCGACCATCGAATTGGAATACGAAGTTCCGGCTGGATCCACAGCAGTAGAAGAAGTGAAAAAATGTGTGGCTTATGCGAAGAATATTCTAGCATAAATGATACAATTATAGAAAATATAGAAAAGGCCGCTTCGAAACACGAGGCGGCCTTTTTTTATTTATACCCATCTATCGTTTCAATACTCCCATCCGGACGGTATTTCAATTCAGTCACTTTGATGTTTCTCAAATGGGTCTTGCCTGAGATTTCCACATCGTGGTAATATAAATACCATTTGCCATTTTGTTCTACGATCGAATGATGGTTCGTCCAGCCTTTCACCGGCTTTAAGATCACGCCTTGGTAAGTAAATGGACCATAGGGACTTGTTCCAGTAGCATAGGCAATGTTGTGGGTATCACCTGTTGAATAAGAGAAATAGTATTTCCCTTGGTAGTAGTGCACAAATGCGGCCTCAAAGAAACGGCGATCATGGTCTTCAGATAATAAGACCTTCCCCTGCGCATCTACAATCTGCACATTGCGAGGAACCTCAGCCATCTCTCTCATGTTCACATCTAAACGTGCCACTTTTGCCATTAAGGCTGGTTGTCCATTCGAAGGCTGCGACTCATCAGTAGCACCATAGTTGCCTGATTTCCAGCGTTGTAATTGACCTCCCCAAATACCCCCAAAATAGAGGTAATGCGTCCCGTCTTTATCCTTAAACACACAAGGATCAATACTAAAAGATCCTTTCATATAGTCTTTCTCCGCTTTGAATGGGCCTTCCGGTTTCGAGGACGAGGCTACCCCAATACGAAAAACACCTTCCTTATCTTTAGCAGGGAAATACAAATAATAAGTTCCTTTTGATTCTGCTGCATCCGGTGCCCAAAGCATCTTGGATGCCCATGAAATATCCTCAAGTTTCAAAGCCACCCCGTGATCAACCACTGGACTAGCTGGCGTTTTTTGAGACAATACATGGTAATCACGCATTGCGAAATGACTCCCTAAATCATCTTCTTTTACTCCGGCATCGATGTCATGTGAAGGGTAAATGTAAATTTGGCCCTGAAATAGGTGGGCCGAAGGATCAGCTGTGAACATATGCGAAACCAATGGTTTCGGCTGCCCTAGTGCAGTTAAACTTAATAGGCTTAAAGCGAGTATTTTTTTCATGTTAAATCGTTTATGTTTAAAGGTCTGAATTGTTTATTTTTACTTCTATGAAACCGATCGAAACCGCTTTACTGTCTTTTGGAATGTCTGGACGTGTTTTTCACGCCCCCTTCATTCAATTACATCCAGGATTCAATTTAGTAGGATCCTGGGAACGCTCTAAGAAAACCATCGAAAACGCCTACCCTGGAACATGCTCCTATGATTCACTGGAAACTGTTTTAGCAGACCCATCGATCGAGTTAGTGATTGTCAACACCCCCATCTATACTCACTTCGAATACGCAACAGCTGCCTTGAAAGCCGGAAAACACATCGTAGTAGAGAAAGCTTTTACATGCAACGCAGCCGAGGCAGAAAAGCTCGTATCGTTAGCTAAAGAAGTGAACAAAAAGATATTTGTTTACCAAAACCGCCGCTGGGATTCTGATTTCCTAACACTGAAAAAGGTCCTTTCAGAAGGTTTATTAGGCGATATCGTAGAAGCCGAGTTTCATTTTGACCGCTATAACCCATTAATGTCCCCTAAAAGACATAAAGAAGATGCCGGTCCTGGCGCGGGAATTGTGACCGATTTAGGGCCGCATTTGATCGATCAAGCCTTGCATCTATTTGGAAAACCAACCCACGTTTTCGCGGATTTGCGCAAGACTAGACCCGGTACTGAGGTCGTCGACTTGTTCGAAATCCTTTTGTATTATCCAAGCTTACGCATCCGTTTAAAAAGTGGATACTACTTCAAAGAACCCATTCCTGCTTTCCAATTACACGGCACAAAAGGTAGCTTCGTTAAAACCCGTTCCGATCGTCAAGAGGTCGATTTAGACAAAGGACATGTTCCAATGGGTGAAAACTGGGGAGTTGATGCTCCTAGCGAATACGGTTTATTACACGTGGACGGAAGTAGTCCTGAACGCGTGCCTTCTGAAAAAGGGGAGTATATGGCGTTCTATGAAAATGTTTTCCAATCTTTGCGTTCCGGAGCGGCACCAGCAGTACCCGGAGAAGATGGAATCGCGAGTATGCGCGTCATTGATGCAGCTTACGAAAGTTTAGAAAAACAAGCCGTTATCAGTTACTAAAATGGAATTATTCAATCAGTTTGAGCCTGAATTAAGCAAAAAAATTCAACAAGTAGGCGTTGTCCGTAAATTTAAAACGGACGACTATTTGATGAAAACAGGGCAATCCATTCGATCAGCTGTCTTGGTAACGAAAGGAATAATCAAAGTATTCCGGGAAGACGAAGAGGGCAATGAGGTATTTATGTACAATCTCCATCCAGGCGAAGCATGTGCCATCTCCATGACATGCGCGGCGAGGCAATTATCGTCTCAGATTATGGCCAAAGCCCTCGTAGACACCGAAGTCATCGCCATTCCTGCCGAATTAATGGACGAATGGGCGGCAAAATATAAAAGCTGGTATCAGTTTGTGCTCGAGACCTACCGTTCTCGTTTTGAAGAATTACTAGATACCTTAGATCAAATCGCCTTTAGAAATCTAGATGAGCGCTTACTTTGGTACTTAAAACAACACCAAAAAAGCCTAAAAACGAACATTTTAAAGGCTTCCTTCACTGATATCGCCCAAGAATTAAACTCCTCTCGCGAAGTTATTTCCCGCTTGATGAAGAAGTTAGCGGAGAAAGGCTACATTAAAATCAATAAAAACCAGATTGAGATTGTGGATTTAAGGGGACTGTGATTTTCATCACGAACTAAGTCCCATTTTTGCGACAATTTGCAGGCCTAAATACAAAAGCATGCAAAAAAACGCCTTATTCATTCTATTGTTACTCTTATTTTCAGCCACACTCGTAGCTCAGCATCAAGAAATACATACGCCTCCACACCTTTGGAAAGGTAAAAAAAGTGTAGCAGAAGACTCCACCTCCTTATTATTCGCTTTCAAACATGGGAAAGTGCACGGAAATCTTCGCTATTTTTTCATGGCAACAGAGAATCAAGGGCACTTAACTGATACCTATGCAAATGCCGCTGGCGGTGGATTATTCTATGAAACTGGCTCATTTAAAGGATTCCAAATGGGTGTAGGAGGCTATTTTATTTACAATATTGGTTCGTCAGATATGAGTAAGGTAGACCCATACACGCAAACTTCGAGTCGGTATGAGACGTCATTATTTGATTTAGAAGATCTGACTAACAAAAATGATCTGGACCGCCTTGAAGAGCTCTATTTGAAATACAACTTCAAAAAATCTCATGTAACCGCAGGAAAGCAGCTTATTAATACCCCTTTCATTAATTTACAAGATGGCAGAATGCGTCCTACGGAAGTGGGAGGACTGTATGGAGAACTATTTCCAGGAAAAAAGAATAAATTAGAAGGTGGATACCTATATGAAATTTCTCCGCGCGGTACAGTAGATTGGTATGGAATAGGGGAATCGATAGGAATCTATCCCAATGGCGTAAATATAAATGGGTCGAAAGGCAATTACAAGGAACATATTGAGTCTAAGGGTATTTACTTACTGGGCTATACCCACCAATTGCCACGTGGACAATCGCTTAAACTTTGGAATGTTTATGTGGATAATGTATTCAACACGAGTATGATGCAATGGGATTTGAAACGGGGTGCGTGGATTGCAGGAATTCAATATACGCAACAACAAGCGGT
>CAILUB010000039.1 GCA_903837305.1 uncultured Cytophagaceae bacterium | reverse complement strand
TTCAGACATGTCTATTTATTATCGTCCAAACAATTCATCAATCTTATCGTGACGCGTCGCATCCTCTAACGGATATTCTTTACGCATCGGGTGGTAATCCATCTCGTCCATATTCAGGATACGGGTCAAATTAGGGTGACCTTCGAAGATGATACCATAAAAATCAAACGCCTCGCGCTCCATCCAGTTAGACGTAGCAAAAAGGCCGGTGATCGTAGGGAAAGTAGGCGCTTCGATAGGCGCATAAGCCTTAATCCAAACACGTACGTTATTTTCCAAAGAATGTAAGTGGTAGATCACTCCTAATTCCTGACCTTTTGCCTCCGGAAAATGAATTCCAGCCAAATCCGTCAAAAATTGAAACTTAAATACTGGGTGTGCATACAAGAAATGGATCATCGGAACGATATTCTCTACTTCCGTGGTCACCTGCAAAATGCCATGTGACTCCCCTATTCCATACACACCCTCCTCACCAAACTGCGCTAGAAGCGCTTCTATTATCTTATCGTTCATAGTTATTCGATTCCGTAAGAAGCTAATAAAGCTTTGTATTCTGGTTCGTTACGCCTGCGTGTAGTTTCCTTCTTCGCTAATTCTTGGATCTGCATAAAACCATCCAAAATTTGCTCCGGACGTGGCGGGCAACCTGGCACATAAACATCCACTGGGATAATACGGTCAATTCCTTGTAGAACAGAATACGTATCAAAAATACCTCCAGAACAAGCACAAGCCCCTACCGATAATACCCAACGTGGCTCAGCCATTTGGAGATATACCTGTTTTACAACCGGTGCCATCTTCTTAGAGATTGTCCCCATCACCATCAAAACGTCTGCTTGACGGGCAGAGAAACTTAAACGCTCCGCACCAAAACGTCCGATATCATAATGGGATGCCATCGTAGACATAAACTCAATACCGCAGCATGAAGTCGCGAATGGTAAAGGCCAAAGTGAATTAGCGCGCGCTAAACCCACTAAACTATCTAAAGACGTAGCAAAAAAACCAGCTCCCTCTACTCCTGGAGGCGCTTCAGCTACTTGAACTGTTGAATCACTCATTATTTCTCCCACTTTAAAATTCCTTTTTTCAATACGTACAAAAAGCCTACTAGAAGCAAGCCCATAAATACTAACATCTCATAAAATCCATTCCAAGACAATTCTTTAAAATTCACTGCCCATGGATACATGAAGACGATTTCTATATCGAATAGCACAAAAAGAATGGCTACTAGAAAATACTTAACTGAGATAGGGGTACGCGCATCACCAATCGATTCAATCCCACATTCGAAAGTATCATCTTTCGCTTTAGAATGTCTTTTAGGACCTAATGCGTGAGTGGCTAACATCGTAGCGACGATAAATGCCAAAGCAGCTGCTAGCTGAACAAAAATAGGAAGAAAATCCTGAGGTTGATAGTTCATTACGAAGGCTTAAAATTCAAGCCGCAATTTACAGCTAAAAATCTAAATCTGAGAGAAAAATTAAGAAAAGGATTGAAAT
>CAILUB010000038.1 GCA_903837305.1 uncultured Cytophagaceae bacterium | reverse complement strand
TGCTAACCCATTATTGACTCAAAACCCAGGATATTAATCTGACGGTTTTTGATAGAAAGGCAGGACCGGATGGTTCTGCCTTTTTGTTTTATATACCCCTTGTATTTTGTATTTTTGTGTCGCAAAAATTCACTCATTACGCATGAAAAATTTCGCTTTATTTCTCCTTGTTTCCCTTGGTCTTTTTTCTTGTTCTCAAAAAGAGGATACTCTTTTTGAAGAGTTGCCTGCTGAGCAAACCGGTATCGATTTTGTGAACCGAAGTTTAGAGAAAAAAGAGTTCAATATCTTCAACTACCGCAACTTCTATAACGGCGGAGGCGTTGCGATAGGTGATGTGAATAATGATGGCTTATCAGATCTTTTTGTCACGTCTAATTTCGAAGACAATAAGTTGTATTTGAACAAAGGGGCGATGAAGTTTGAGGATATTACGGTGAAGGCAGGGATTGTGGGGAAGAAGTTTTGGTCTACAGGTGTCACATTCGCAGATGTGAATGGAGATGGCTTGATGGATATTTATGTATGTAATTCAGGATCTCGTGATCAGCGTGGAAATCAATTATACATTAACCAGGGAATTAAGGGTGGTGTGCCAACCTTTAAGGATCAGGCCAAAGAGGCCGGTTTAGAAGACGGCGGTTTTTCAACGCACGCAGCCTTCTTCGATTACGATCGGGATGGCGATTTAGATATGTATTTGTTGAACAATAGTTTTACCCCAATTGATAAGTTAGGGTATACGAATTTACGCGAGGAGCGAGATAAGTTAGGCGGCGATAAGCTGTTTAGAAATGACAGTAAGGATGGGAAGGAACTTCATTTTACCGATGTGTCAGAGACGGCGGGTATTTATGGAAGTTTGATTGGTTTTGGTTTAGGAATTACGATAGGCGATGTGAACAATGACAACTGGCCTGATATTTATATTTCGAATGACTTTTACGAGCGCGATTATTTGTATATCAATCAAAAGAACGGCACGTTTAAGGAAGATTTGGAGAATGAGATGCCCCATATTTCGTTGAGCTCGATGGGCGCGGACATGGCGGATTTAAACGATGATGGCTATATGGACATCTTCGTGACAGATATGTTGCCGGGGGATGACCGCCGGTTAAAGACGACCTCGGTTTTTGAGGGATATAACTTAGTGGAGTTGAAGAAGAAGCGTGGGTTTTGGCATCAATATATGCGCAATAACTTACAGCTGAATAATGGAGATGGAACCTTCTCAGAAGTGGGTCAACTAGCCGGTGTGCATGCGACGGATTGGAGCTGGGGTGCCTTGATCTTTGATATGGATAATGATGGTAAGAAGGATATTTTCGTGGCGAATGGTATTGCCAAAGATCTAACGGATCAAGATTTCGTCGATTTCTTAGGGGATCGCAACACAATGCAGCAAATGTTGGATGGTAAGAAATTTGATTACAAAGAGTTTACAGATAAGATTTCGTCTGTCCCTATTCCGAATTATGCTTACAAAAATGAAGGTGATTTGAAATTCTCGAACCAAGTGAAAGCCTGGGGTTTAGAAGGTCCGGGGTTCTCGAATGGTTCAGCTTACGGCGATTTAGATAACGATGGGGATTTAGATTTAGTTGTGAACAATGTGAATTCTCCACTGTCTGTCTATAAGAACAAGACGAATGAGAAGCTAAAGAATCATTATTTGACCGTACACTTGAAGGGAACGGATCGCAACCTAAATGGTATCGGAGCGCGCGTGAGCGTTTACCAGAAAGGTGGATTCAAAGTCTTGCAACAAATGCCGAACCGCGGATTTCAATCGTCGAGTGACCACCAGATGGTATTTGGTTTAGGAGAGAATGGAGCGATTGATTCGGTGCAAGTATTATGGCCGAACGATAAGATCGAAACGATCAAATCGGTGAAAGCAGA
>CAILUB010000037.1 GCA_903837305.1 uncultured Cytophagaceae bacterium | reverse complement strand
CCCCTCTTCTTTGTGGACAAGAATCCAAAGCTGGTGACTTAGATTTCCAAGTCATTTGCTCACGTCCCTTGCGCACTAATTGCTGAATAGTTGGCATTTTGGAATAATTACCGTTTAAATTTTAAAATTCTTTTAATCCCTGCAAGCGCGTTAAACTCAATAAGATAGAGTTATCCCACACTAATGGGGGTGCAAAGTTAGCAATAAGATATAGAAATCAAAAGGGGAAAATGAAAATTATTTCAAAAACCCGCGGATTCCCATTTCCAAACCACGTAACTCCGCTAAACCGCGCAAACGACCTATGGCCGTATAGCCTGGATTCGTCTTCTTTCCTTCTTGTAAATCATCCAGCATTCGATGCCCGTGATCTGGGCGGAATGGCAAACGGAAATCTTTGCGACCAGACGCCATGCGCTTGTCCTGCTCATTCACTAAGCCTTTCATCACCCCAAACATATCCACATCCCCATCTAAATGGTCTGCCTCATGGAAATTTCCAAATTCATCACGTCGCGTCGCCCGCAAGTGAATGAAATTAATGCGGTGACCTAATCGCTCCACCATCCCCACTAAATCATTATCCTCTCTAACGCCATAGCTTCCCGTACAGAAACAAAGTCCATTCACGTTGCTTTCGTAGGCATTTAATAATTGTAACGCATCACTTTCAGTACTGACCACGCGTGGTAAGCCTAAAATCGGATACGGAGGATCATCCGGGTGAATGGACAGATTGACCCCAGCCTCCTCGGCTGCAGGTGTGATCTCTCGAATAAATTCATATAAATTTTCACGCAATTCCTTCTCCCCTACTTCGGAATAGGTATCCAATGCTTCTTGGAAAGACTTCAACGTAAAGCTTTCTTCCGAACCCGGAAGACCGGCAATGATATTGCGAATTAATTTTTCTTGTTGTGCTTGAGTCGATGCGTCGAACCATTTTTTAGCTCTGGCGATTTGCTCGTTGGTATAGTGCTGCTCTGCTCCTGGGCGCTTCAATAAGAATAACTCGAAGGCACAGAATTCAGCCGCATCGAAGCGTAAACCCGTACTTCCATCCGGAAAACGAAAATCTAAATCGGTTCGTGTCCAATCTAAAATGGGCATGAAATTATAACAAACTAGGTTTAAACCTGCTTTGCCTACATTTCTTATCGACGTTTTGTAGTTTTCGATGTATTGCTTAAAATGACCAGAACGCGTTTTTATATCCTCATGCACGGGGATACTCTCAATGACAGACCACGTTAATCCCGCGGCTTCAATGATCGCTTTGCGCTCTAAAATATCATTCAATTCCCAAACCTTTCCGTTTGGAATTTGGTGCAATGCACTCACAATACCTGTGGCGCCTGCTTGGCGCACATCAGCTAATTTTACGGGATCATTCGGTCCAAACCACCTCCAAGTTTGTTCTAAAGCCATAGTTTTTTTTGTTTACTACCTATTTAAAGGCATCTGCACTCTGTTTTTACCTATTTAGGACTTAATAAAAAACCTTGCCTGGAAACCGGGCAAGGTTTTTGTAATCAAGCATTTATATACTTCCTTAAAAATTGCTTTCTAGGGGCGACAAAAATAGGGAGTTTTTTTACAAACAAAAAAATTACTGCCTATTTTGGTGTGCAGGCCTCACTAAATCTGTCACCGTTTTCACCGGGTTGAATGTTTCCAAAGGAACTTCCACAAAAAGGGTGTTCCAATCTGACATCGCTCCGTTCCAAAGTCCCGGCAATTCCATCGCCTTTAATTCTTTCCCGTCCTTGGTCTTATCCGTGATAAAACCCGTATTCATATCGCGATAGTTCAATAAGTTCAAACCACGCGTAGCACACACTAAATCCACTGGATTGAAGTGGGATGCTTGGTGAAATTTCGCTTTTTGAGCTTCTTCTTTCATATCAATCTGAGCGGATTCCACGAGCTGCAAAGTGAAATTTCCTTTCGCATCTTGACACCAGAATGGGCCTCCTCCCGGTTCTCCGGTATTTTTTACCACCCCACAAACGCGGGTTGGACGAGCTAAAATGGTGCGAATAGTCGCAACTTTATCTGTTAGGGGTGAAGACGCGAAATCTGCCGCCGGCACAAAACCTAAATAAGTGGCCATCTCCTGGAGGGCCTCATTGATCGTGGCCTCTGAAGGATTTTCTTGCAATTGCTTGTCCAAGTGTTCAATTCCTTCCAAAATCCATAGCAACAATCCTCCCAAGGCCTTCTTGTATTCAATGGTCGGCTGTTTTAATGCATCCGGCACCACGTTATCAATGTTTTTGATGAAGATCACATCCGCCTGTAAATCATTCAGATTCTCTAACAGGGCTCCGTGGCCAGCGGGTCTAAAAAGGAGTGATCCATCGGCTTCTCGGAACAAAGTATTATCCGGGTTCACGGCAATGGTATCTGTGGCAGGCTTTTGTTCCGAGAAAGTGATCTCGAATTGGATACCGGTTTTCGATTCCCATTTAGGAACGAGTTGTTTTACTAATTCCTCGAAACCGCTGCGGTGTTCTGGGGAAACGGTGAAATGCAAGCGGGCTTTTTGGCCATTGGATGCATAGGCCGCAGCCTCCACGATGTGTTCCTCTAAAGGAGTTCGTGCTCCATCTGTGTAGGAGTGGAAAGCAAGGAGACCTTTGGGTTTTTGGCCATAATTCATTCCAGCAGAGCTGAGTAGTTTTTGTAGAATATCTGCCGAGTCGTCTTTCTCTACAATAAGCTCTTGTAGCTCTGGATAAAAAGCAAAGTGATCCAACTCATCGAAAAACTTCGTGCATTCTTTATTTTCATCGCCGGTCGACAAGAATTCGAACAGTGATTTAAACATCCGAGTGGCTGCACCAGAGGCTGGCACCATCTTCAAAATGGAAAGCGCTGATTTTTGCTGATCAAAGCGCGCGATGAATTCCTGTAGCTGCTCCTTTGAAAACTGAAAAATTCCATTCCCAATTGATGCGGATTTTTCCAAATTCATCCAAGGGAAGCCGGATTTAAAAAAATCAATTTGTTGATTCATTTCCGTAGGCGTAATTCCTCGTTTCGATAATTGAGCTAAATCCTTGTCTGATAACATATGCGCTTTCTTTTGTGTCTAAAAATAAGAATTTCTTCTCAGGAAATCCTAAAAATCCGGTGGAGGAGTTCATTCTTTTTTGGTAGATTTGTTTAGACGATGGCGGACATTCAGGACATATTGCAAAAACACTGGGGGCATTCAGCTTTCAGGCCCCTGCAAGAGGAGATTATTCACTCGGTGCTAGATGGCAAGGATACGCTAGCCTTACTGCCCACCGGTGGAGGAAAGTCCATTTGTTTTCAAGTGCCAGCCCTCGCTTTGCCGGGAATTTGCATCGTCATCACGCCCCTAATTGCTTTGATGCAAGATCAGGTAGCGCAATTAAATCGCCGAGGTATTCCAGCGACAGCCCTTTTTTCCGGCCTCCGAAAGCGCCAAATCGACATCTTATTAGACAATTGCATATACGGTAACACGAAATTCCTCTATGTTTCGCCCGAACGCCTAAAAACGGATTTGTTCATCGAGCGAGCGAAACAGATGAACATCAGCTTGTTGGTCATCGACGAGGCACACTGTATCTCGCAATGGGGTCACGATTTTAGACCGCCATATTTAGAGATTGCTGAGTTTCGCGCCTTGATTCCGAGTGTTCCGTGCATTGCTTTGACGGCCTCCGCAAACGAGGAAGTAAAGCAAGAAATTCAAGAAAAGCTGCAATTCAAGAACGCAGCCGTATTCCAAAAAAGTTTCAGCCGCGCAAACCTCTCCTACTCCGTCCTCTATGAGGCGGACAAAGAAAAAAAGCTATGCTCGATGCTACAACGTGTTCCGGGTTCTTCGATCGTGTATGTACGAAATAGAAGACGGACGCAGGAAATCTCCGATATGCTTTCTAAAGCCGGTTTATCCAGCACTTTTTACCACGCCGGTTTGCCATCAGAGGTCAGAAGTGCGCGCCAAAAAGACTGGATTGAAGGCAAAATCGATTGCATCGTGGCGACCAATGCTTTTGGGATGGGAATCGACAAACCAGATGTTCGCCTGGTAGTTCACCTGGATTTACCCGACACTATCGAGGCCTATTACCAAGAAGCTGGACGTGCAGGTCGAGACGAGAAAAAGGCCTACGCGGCCATTTTATACGAAGAAAAAGACATATTGGATTTAACCGCTCAATGGGAAAAATCATTTCCGACGGCGGAAACTATCAAACGCACCTACCAAGCCGTTTCTAATTATTTACAGGTTGCCGAAGGAAGTGGCGAATTACAGAGTTACGATTTTGATTGGATGGACTTGTGCAAGCGTTTCAACTTGCCTAGCTCTCAGACCTATTTTGCCTTAAAGACATTAGAAGCAGAAGGATTAATTTTACTAAACGAGGCCTTTCAAAACCCCTCCAAAATTCGCTTCATCGTCAGCTCCACCGAACTATACGACTTTCAAATTAGAAACGAGAAATTCGAATCTTTCCTAAAAGGACTGCTTCGCATTTATGGTGGTAACTTATATACTCAGTTCGTCAGTATCTCCGAAGCGGACTTCGCTCACCAGATAAAGATACCGCCTGCAGAGGTGGAGCGTAATTTAGCCTTGTTGGAGAAATTCGAATTAATCGAATATGACAAACAGAATGGCCTGCCGAAATTGGTCTTTTTGACGCCGCGGTCGAACATTGAAAACCTACCCATCATTTGGTCTGAATACTTAAGAAAAAAGGAAAGATCGAAGAAAAAGATTGATGCGATGATTCACTTTGTGAAACATCCGGAGGCTTGTAGAACGCTATTGATTACCTCGTATTTTGGTGAGTCTTTAAAGACCTCTTGCGGGGTATGCGACCATTGTTTGCAACGAAAAAAAGAAGCCTCCGGGAAAAATATACCAGAAGGCCTCGAAGCAGAACGTAAATTGATTCTGACTTATTTAAAAAACGGACCCTTATCCGTGCAAGATCTAGTGGAATGCCTCCGCCCTTTGGCTTCTGCTGAGGCGCTTCGCATCATTCAATTCAGTCTTGAATTAGGCGAAATTCACTATAATGCCGCAGAGGAGCTTGCTATCGGTTCTGCCTGAAATACAAACTTTACCGGATTCTTCACCTGCTCTTTTAAAAGCGCTAAAGCCAATACTTCTTTCGCGTCGTCTACGTAGTGGAAGCTCAAATCCGAAATGTAATGTGCTTCGATCTCCTCCACATCTTTGCGGTTCTTCGAGCACATGATAATCTCTTTTATTCCTGCTCGTTTCGCCGCTAAGATTTTCTCCTTTATTCCACCCACCGGCAACACTTTACCGCGAAGTGTAATCTCGCCCGTCATTGCTAGTTTCGATTTCACCTTGCGCTGCGTTAAGGCAGACGCGATCGCTGTTAACATCGTGATACCTGCGGATGGACCATCTTTAGGTACCGCCCCAGCTGGAACGTGAATGTGTAAATTGTATTGATCAAAAATACGGTAATCAATGCCGTATTCATCCGAATGTGCCTTTAAGAAACTTAATGCCGCCATGGCTGACTCCTTCATCACATCGCCTAATTGGCCCGAAAGTGTCAAGACTCCTTTTCCGCGATTCAGTAAGGTTTCGATAAATAAAATATCTCCTCCTACGGGTGTCCAGGCTAAGCCTGTTACTACGCCCGCGTATTCGTTGTTCTCGTAGGTATCCTTATCGAAGTGTTCTTGGCCTAGTAATTTGACTACATCTGTCGCCGAAATTTTGTGCGGGTATTCCTGGTCCATGGCTATGGACTTTGTGATCTTGCGCACCACGCGTCCGATCTCTTGTTCTAACTTACGAACGCCAGATTCGCGGGTATAGCCTTCGATTACTTTTTGGATGGCTCCATCATTGATCGAAAATTCCGCTTTCTCTAATCCGTGCTCTTTCTTTTGCTTAGGCAGCAAGTGCTTTTTAGCGATTTGGACTTTCTCCTCCATCGTATAGCCACTCACCTCAATGATCTCCATCCGATCGCGCAAAGCGGGATGAATGGTATCTAAATTATTGGCTGTCGCGATAAACATTACTCGAGATAGATCGTAATCACACTCCAAGTAATTATCCATGAAGCCGCTGTTTTGCTCGGGGTCCAACACCTCTAATAAGGCAGAAGATGGATCTCCACGGTGGTCAGAACCTACTTTATCGATCTCATCTAAGATGAAAACAGGATTAGAAGAGCCTGCTTTTTTAATGCTTTGAATCACCTTGCCAGGCATAGCGCCCACATAGGTTTTTCTATGGCCTCTGATTTCGGCCTCGTCCCGTAGACCACCTAGGGCCATGCGCACGTATTTACGTCCCAAAGCTTTCGCAATCGAACGCCCTAAAGACGTCTTACCCACACCCGGAGGGCCATAAAGGCATAAAATAGGCGCTTTCATATCCCCTTTCATTTTCAATACCGCTAAGTATTCGATGATCCGTTCTTTTACTTTTTCTAAGCCAAAATGATCCGCATCCAACACCTTCTTCGCCTTCACCAGATCGAAATTATCTTTTGTATATTCACCCCAAGGCAAATCCGCAATCAATTCAACGTAATTCATTAACATCGGATATTCTCCTGACATGGAATTCGTACGTTGTAATTTCGAGAGTTCTTTTTGGAAGAAATCATTTACTTCTTTCGACCACTTCTTCTTCGCCCCTTTTGCACGTAAACCGTCCAACTCTTGTTCCGGACTCTCCACGCCTAATTCCTCCTGCAAGACTTTAATCTGCTGGCGAATGTAATAGTCGCGTTGTTGCTGATCGATGTCACTGGAAGCTTTGCTCTGAATCTCGCGCTTCAACTCTAAATGCTGAATGTCTTTCAACATGTGCTCCAGCAAATGTGTGGCTTGTTCGATTCCATCCAAGGTCTCTAACAAAGCCTGCTTTTCCTTTAATTCCGCATTGATATTCGAGGAAAGGAAGTGCACTAAAAACGCGGATGATTCAATGTTGTCTAAGGCTATTTGTGCCTCGCGCGGGATCTCAGGATTCAGATTTAATATCTTCAAAGCGCACTCTTTCAGGGTAGAAATGAGTGCCTTATTTTCTTTATTTAATTTCTTAGGGAATGTGTCTTCTATGTAGGAAACACGCGCTACTAGATTAGGCTCGGTTTTGATGTATTCACTAACTTCAAAACGCTTTCGGCCCTGCACGATAATTGTTGTGTTACCACCAGGCAATACGAACATTTTCACGATGTGTGCTACCGTTCCTATTTTGTACAGATCGTCTGGCGTAGGCTCCTCTTTCGAGTTATTGGCTTGCACTAAAACGCCGATTGTGCGATCGCCTTTGTAGGCTTTCTTTACGAGTCGGACGGATTTTTGGCGAGATACCGTAATCGGAATCACCATCCCCGGAAACAAGACGATATTGCGAATGGGAAGAATGGGCAATTGGTCTGACAAAACGCCCATTTTGTCATCATTGTCCATTCCTTCTGACCCGATAGGGATCAATTCTATATTTTCAAAATCAGACATCTCAGAAAGCTGTAAATGCTTAAAAAGGTCATTTGGATTATTCATACCACATTTTTAAATTCTGCTCCTCAATGAGCAGACGATATTAATCAATTTTTATGCCAAACGTCAAGATGGCAGTATGATTATCTTGATAATTGTTGAACCTCCTGAGTTTTACGAAAAAGATAGGACTTCTTTTGGCCCTGAAAAGACCAGGAAACAAGGTTTGTTTGGTCCTCAAATTCATCTAAAAATAACGAATTCTCGAGATAGGATCCAATTAAGTCAGACGAGGTAGGAATTTCAATATACACCCAAATCACGTCTTGTTGTTGCTCTGTACCTAACCAGCGGTAAGGGGTGGCTATTTGCTTCCCGGTTCGAAATCCAACGTGTTTGCGCACATAGGCCTCTAACGCTTTTTCTGAGACTTCATCTCCCGGAATCATTCGGTATTTTTTACCTAAGTTCGAGCTCATGGTTTGCTCGAGATCATCCTGAAAAAGACGAATGCTAATTTCCCAGCTTTGGTCCCTACTATTATAGCTCATCTCCGTCACCGAACTATGAAACGGGTGCAAATCCGGAAACTGAAGGCCTAAAAATAAAACCAGCCCTTTCAATTAGAAAAAAACTTTAAAGATATCGTTTCCAAAAGTATAAGCCATTAAAGCAAGCAAGATGAGCATACCCACCTGCTGCGCTTTTTCCAACACCTTTTCAGAGGCTGGTTTCCCAGAAACCATTTCATAGAGTAAGAAAATCGCATGTCCCCCATCCAAAGCTGGAATAGGCAAAATGTTCATAAAGGCCAAAGCCATAGATAACAAACCAGTTAACATCCAGAATCGATTCCAATCCCATACGCCACCGAACATTTGGGCAATACCAATAGGTCCGCTCAACGCTTTCGATGCAGAAACATCTCCCGAAGCAATCTTCTTGAAACCTTTGACATTATCCGTGATCACAGAGAACGCACGACCGGTTCCGATACTCGCTGCCTCAGCAAATGAATAATCTTCGCGGGTTACCTGAATCAACATCTCCGGAATAAATCCGATTTGACCCGATGAGGCAACCTGCATAGACAAGGTGTCAGCCACGCCTCCACGTAAAATACCTAAGCGAATAGGCTTTCCAGCCTCCTTAGACAACAATTCCTTTACCTCGTGGTAGAAACGAACTGGGCTCGTGTTCACAGAGGTGATCACGTCTCCTTTTTTCAAGCCTGCCGCATAAGCCGGCAATAATTCAGCCGGTTTAGCCGCAGAAAATTTATCGAAGAAACCTGGCTCTTCCGGAGCAGCCACTTCGGCTACTTTGAATGCTGCCACTGGCTCAATAAAACCCGCTTTCTTATCGCTTAATTTTTCGATGAAATTCGATGGGATTTTTATCTCCAAAGTTTGATCGCCACGTTGCACCGTGTAAAATGAATTCTCCCCTAATAAGACGTCCGAAGCACGTAAATCAGACAATTGCTTGTAATCAGCACCATTTACTCGAATGATTTTATCACCCGTTTTCAAGCCGATCTGTTGCCCTAATTCCAAGGCCACAATTCCGTTTTTATTTAATTCCTCTTTCGAAATGAAGTTGTTCCCATTCGAATAAGTCAAACAAACGAAGATTACTACTCCGGTAATGATGTTCACGATCACACCACCTAGCATCACGATTAAACGTTGCCAAGCGGGTTTCGCACGGAATTCCCAAGGTTCTGGGTCTTTTGCTAAGGTCGCCGCATCTTGTGTTTCATCAATCATACCCGCGATGGAAACATAGCCACCTAAGGGGAACCAGCCTAAACCGTATTCGGTGTCTCCTACTTTCTTTTTGAACAACGCGAAGTTTAAAAGTGTCGGAATAGGGAACATAAAGTCGAAGAAAAGGTAAAACTTTTCGACGCGCATCTTGAACCATTTGGCGGTAATAAAATGCCCAAACTCATGCAATGTTACTAAAATCGACAATCCTAAAATCAATTGCCCTGCCATCACTAAACCTTCCATAATTCGCTATTTTCTATTTTTATTCACCCATTCCTGAGCTAATTCTCTACTTAATTGATCACTTTCAATATAATCCTCTAATGTCGGATTCACGATAAAAGTTCCCTGATTCATACAATATTCGTTCAAATCAGACATCGCTAAAAATCCAATTTGATCTTCCAAAAAGGCCGCTACCGCCACCTCATTCGCCGCATTCAATAAACACGCCTGATTTCCTCCTTTTTCTAAGGCCTGAAAAGCAAGCCCTAAATTACGGAAAGTCTGTGTATCTGCTTGCTCAAAAGTCAAGGACGGATACAGTCTAAAATCAAAACGAGGGAAACTCGCCTTCATCCGATTCGGATACCCTAAGGCAAACTGAATCGGCAATTTCATATCCGGCAAACCTAACTGCGCCTTGATGGATCCATCCTCGAATTGCACTAAGGAGTGCACAATGGATTGGGGATGAACTACCACCTCGATTTCGGAAGGCTTTACATCAAATAACCAAGCCGCTTCAATCACCTCTAATCCCTTATTCATCAAACTAGCCGAGTCGATCGTAATCTTCGCGCCCATCGACCAGTTCGGGTGTTTTAATGCTTGTGCCCTAGTTACTTGGGCTAATTGCTCCCGGCTAAATCCTCTAAAAGGTCCACCCGAAGCCGTTAAAAACACTTTCTCGATGGGGTTATGGGACTCGCCCATTAAGCATTGAAAAATCGCTGAATGCTCGGAATCAACTGGTAAAATAGGCACACCCATCTCCCTTGCCAGCGGCATAATTAAGGCTCCCGCCACCACTAATGTTTCTTTATTTGCTAGGGCAATTGGCTTTCCTGCTTTGATGGCTTTCACCGTAGGTAATAAACCAGCATAACCTACCAGAGCTGTTAATACAATATCGACTGAATCGAGGGTAACGACTTCTTCCAGGGCTTTCGCACCTGAATGAACCTGAATTCCGGTTCCAGCTAATGCCGCTTTAACCTCCGCATATTTCGCCTCATTCCCGATCACCACATGAGCCGGATTCCAGGCTAAGGCTTGTGTAATGAGCAGATCAGCTTGATTTTGGGCGGTTAAAACTTCGACTGCAAACTCAGACGAATGCTCCGCAATCACCTCCAAGGCCTGCGTCCCAATGGAACCCGTGCTACCTAAAATCGCAATTCTTTTCATCGAAGCATTGCCGTTATTTGTTCCACAAAACTGACCCACACTTGGGGATACAACAGCGTCATCGCCACGATTCCAAACAAGGCACCGTATAAGTGGGCGCTGTGATTCACGAAATCACGACTGCGTTTATCCATTTCCACCGAATACCAAGTAAACAAACCAGCATAGATAAATCCTGGGATTCCGAAGAAGCCAAACAAGTAAATTTTTTCCGTAGGGAAGAATAAAATTCCCGCAAAAATCACGGCTGAAACCGCTCCTGAGGCGCCTAAGGAATTATAATTAGGATTGTTTTTCTGTTTGAAAAAGGTAGGCAAATCTGCCACCACGATTGCCAGCACATAAAACAAGATGTACAATTCCGACGCGATCGACGGAAATAGTTGATTGAAAATCTGTTCTAATTGAACCCCAAAAAAGAAGAAAGAAAACAGATTGAAAAACAGGTGCGTAAAGTCCGCATGGATAAACCCTGAGCTAACAAAACGCCAATATTCGTTTCTGTGTTGAATCCGGTAGGGGTTCATGAGCATTTTCCCCATCAAGTCTGGCTTTTGCCAAGCCACCAGGGAAATAATAATCGTCACAGCGATAAGTACAATCGAGACCATATAAGAACAAAACTACGTTAAACTTCCCGATCAACCAACCCGCTCATAAACTTTACCAAGGCTGATTTTTGCTCTTCGGAAATGGCCAGAGATTGAATTTCCATAAAGGCAGCATCGAAATAGGAGGCGATGACCGCTTCCGTTTCCGCTTTTATACCCAAGGAATCATAGATTGCGGTAACCGCTTGTACTTTTTCTACCGCATCGTAATCGGTGGCAGCTACCCATTTTTCCAGCGAAGCGAGCGTAGAACCCGTTGCTTTTTCGAATGCTTTTATCAGTAAATAGGTTTTTTTATTCGCTAAAATATCTCCGCCCGGCTGCTTCCCAAATTTCTCCGGATCCCCATACACGTCTAATAAATCATCCTTCAATTGAAATCCGAGACCGATGGTTTCTCCAATGCGGTATAAGGAATCCGAAACCTCAGCAGGCGCTGAAGCGAGCAAACCACCCATCTCCATCGAGAATCCGATCAAAACTGACGTTTTCAAACGAATCATTTCAATGTATTCTTCCACCGTTACATCATCACGTCTTTCAAAATTCATATCGAATTGTTGGCCCTCGCAGACCTCCGCAGCGATGCGTGAAAGGCGACCTAGTAAGTGTTGGAATTCTGCTAAACTTAATCCTTGAACCTTATTTAAGTATTGGTAGGCGTTTACCAGCATCACGTCGCCGGATAAAATGGCGATATTGTCATTCCATTTTTCGTGCACCGTTTGTTTGCCACGACGTAGAGGCGCTTTGTCCATAATGTCGTCGTGCATCAAGGTGAAATTGTGGAAAATTTCGACCGATAATGCCGCAGGAACTTGTTTTTCCCAATCCGATTTAAAGAGGGAATAGGATAATAAACAGAGTACAGGGCGAATACGTTTGCCCCCTAAGCTCATTAAATAATGAATGGGATCGTAGAGCTCACTAGGGTTTTGGCCTATATCTAAACGACTAATTTCCTCCTCGAGGGCTGTTAAAAATGCTTTATTCATCTTATCTATCTACTTCACCCATCACCAGATCCAAGGATCCAATAATGGCTACTAAATCTGCTAAATAGGTTCCTTTCGCCAAATAGGGCAACACCGAAAGGTGGTGGAAAGAGCATGCACGCACTTTCAAGCGTTCTGGAATATCTGAGCGGCCATCCGTGCGAATGTAGAAACCGAGTTCTCCTTTTGGATTTTCGGCCCTCACATAGGTGTCCATCGCTTTGGGACGGATTTTTTTAGGAACCAAAGCCTGAGGATCAAACTCCCGCGTCCTTTTCTCATCCCCAAGCAAGGCCACTAAACATTGTTCTATAATCCGCAAAGACTCCTCACATTCGCGTAGACGTACATGGTTGCGATCCCAACAATCCCCCACCGTACCCATCGCACCTTCACCTACTGGAATGTCAAATTCTAATTCTGGGTACACCGAATAAGCATCGATGCGACGTAGGTCAAAAGGCAAGCCAGAACCCCGCAACACCGGACCGGTACATCCATAATTAATTGCCGCATTCAGGGGCAAAACACCCACATTCGCGGTTCTCTTGATGAATATACTATTATCTTCTACTAATTGTTTTACTTCTTTAATGGTGTTTTTGATCACCGGAATTAATTGCTGCACCTTCTCTTCAAATCCCAAAGGCAAATCATAGAACAATCCCCCCACCCACACATAATTATACAACATTCGAGCTCCAGAAAGCCACTCCAGCAATCGCTGAATATCTTCGCGATCGCGCATTAACCATAAAAACGGAGTGTAAGCACCAATATCCAAACCATAAGTCCCGATTGCGACGCAATGCGATGCGATACGATTCAATTCGGCTACGAGGACGCGAATGAATTCGATGCGTTTGGGCAATTTGCCCGTCAAATCCAGCATCTTTTCTACCGCCATCACATAGGCGTGCTCCGAGTTCATCGCTGCCATATAGTCCAAACGATCCACGTAAGGGATGATTTGGTTAAAAGGCAATGCCTCTGCATGCTTCTCGAAACAACGGTGTAAATACCCCAAGTGCGGAATGACTTCCTTTATCCATTCGCCATCCGAAATTACCTCTAAACGAAGCACCCCGTGGGTCGAAGGGTGTTGCGGTCCCAGTGAGATGATCATCTCCTCCGATTTCAAATCCTCTACTCGAAATTTGTTCGGGTCCGAGTTCTCAAAATTTTCTGGAAGAAATTGGTACTGGATGGGATTCATTAAACAAAAATGGGAAAACTAACGGGTAAAAATAAATTTTTCTATCTATTTTTAGCAAAGGCTTTGGGAAAAAAAGAAATTCTTCTACCTTTGCATTCCGTTTCGAGCAGAGGCGGATAAAAGATTTATCTATTATGGCAAAGAAAGGAAATCGCATTCAAGTAATCTTAGAATGCACTGAGCACAAAGAAACTGGTTTACCAGGTATGTCTCGCTACATCACTACGAAAAATCGTAAAAACACAACAGCACGTATTGAGTTAAGAAAATACAACCCTGTTTTGAAAAAAGTTACTTTACATAAAGAAATTAAATAGGTTGACCCATGGCTAAGAAAGTAGTTGCAACTCTGAAGAAAGAAGGCGGCGTTAAGTACGCTAAGATCATTAAGGCGGTTAAGAATCCTACCACAGGAGCTTATACCTTCAAAGAAGAAATCATCCTTCAAGATGAAGTTAACGCTGCATTGAAAAACTAATTTTTCAATACCCGTTTACCTATCTAAAAAAAATTGAAGTCCCTTCTTGAAGGGACTTTTTTTATTTTGCTTACCTTCGTATCGTATTTTAACACTCCCATGGGATTATTCGATTTTTTAAAAAAGAAACCAGAACCGCAGCAGCAAGAAGAGATTCAAGCGTTAGAGCAAGGTTTAGAGAAAACGTCCACTGGATTATTCTCCAAAATCGGCCGTGCGGTGGTGGGAAAATCGAAAGTAGACGAAGAAATACTGGATGAATTAGAGGAGATTTTATTAACCTCAGACGTAGGAGTCGCCACCACTTTGAAGATCATTGAGCGCATCGAGCGCCGTGTAGAACGAGACAAATACGTATCCACAGAAGAATTAGACAAGGTATTACGCGAAGAAGTGGCAGCCCTATTAGAGGAAAACCAATCTTCTTCTTTAGAGAATGCTTTCGCTGAACCGAAGCAAAAACCCTACGTCATCATGGTGGTAGGTGTTAATGGCGTAGGCAAAACCACAACCATCGGTAAATTAGCTTCTCAATTTCATCAAAATGGCTTAAAGGTCGTGTTAGGCGCAGCAGACACCTTCCGTGCGGCAGCTGTCGATCAATTGAAGCTGTGGGGAGAACGCGTAGGTATTCCGGTGATTGATCACGGAATGAACACGGATCCAGCTGCGGTGGCTTTTGATGCGGTAAAACAAGCCGTGGAGATGAATGCAGACATCGTGATTATCGATACAGCAGGACGTTTACATACGAAAGTCAACTTGATGACCGAGTTAGGTAAAATCAAGCGCGTGATTCAGAAATTCATCCCAGAAGCGCCACACGAGGTGATGTTAGTATTGGACGGCTCAACAGGCCAAAACGCCTTCATCCAAGCCCAAGAGTTTACGAAAGTTACGGAGATTACCTCTCTAGCGATTACAAAGCTAGACGGCACAGCTAAAGGGGGTGTAGTAATTGGAATCTCAGATCAGTTCAAGATTCCAGTCAAATACATTGGAGTGGGAGAAAAAATCTCCGATCTCCAAGTATTCAACAAGACCACGTTCGTGGATTCGCTTTTCGCGAAGAAGTAATTATTTGACTTTTTCTTTCGCCCAGGTGTCTTTCAAAGTCACCGTGCGGTTAAACACGAGTTTATCCGAGGTAGAATCTTGATCTAAGCTATAATATCCCTTGCGGATAAACTGTAAAGCTTGACCCTCTTTCGCTGCCTTCAATCCTGGTTCCACATAGACTTTAGGTACAATCTGAAGCGATTCTGGATTAATAAATTTCAAGAAATCATCGCCTAATTCAGCCGCATCCTCCACGATCAATAGGCGATCAAAGTTACGAACCTCGGCTGCTACTGCGTGAGCCACAGATACCCAATGAATCGTTCCTTTCACAGAAATACCACTCGTATCTTGACCTGACTTGCTTTCTGGGATATATTCCGCGTGCACTTCCGTCACATTACCTTCCGCATCCGTTTTGAAATCTGTACACGTTACGATGTACGCCCCTTTTAAACGCACCTGCAATCCTACGCCTAAGCGGAAGAACTTCTTAGGTGGATCGATCATGAAATCATCACGCTCGATATACAATTCGTTCGAGAATGGAACCGAACGCTTCGTAATTACCTCCGCTTCTGGGTTATTTTCAATTTGTAAATCCTCCGTTTTATCCGCTGAATAGTTTGTGATCACTAATTTAATCGGATCCAATACTGCCATCACGCGGTCCGCAGACTTGTTCAAATCTTCGCGAATACAGAACTCTAACAAACTTAAGTCGATCAAATTATCGCGCTTCGCTACCCCGATACGTTCGCAAAAGTTGCGAATCGAAGCCGGAGTAAATCCACGTCTGCGTAAACCTGAAATCGTAGGCATGCGTGGATCGTCCCAGCCACTGACTACTTTTTCATTCACTAATTGTAATAATTTACGCTTGCTCATCACCGTGTGGGACAAGTTCAAACGGGCGAATTCATATTGATGGGAAGGGAAAATCCCCAATTTATCTAAGAACCAATCGTATAGTGGACGGTGAACATCGAATTCAAGTGTACAAATCGAGTGGGTGATTTCTTCGATGGAATCACTTTGACCGTGGGCAAAATCGTACATCGGGTAGATACACCATTTATCGCCTGATCGGTGGTGTTTCACGTGGCGAATGCGGTACATCAGCGGGTCACGCATGTGCATGTTTGGATGAGCCATATCAATTTTTGCCCGCAAAACTTTGTCCCCGTCTTCGTATTTACCAGCCTTCATGTCACGGAATAAAGCCAAATTCTCCTCCACACTTCGGTTTCTAAAGGGACTATTCTGTCCAGGAGTGGTAGGAGTTCCCTTTTGAGCTGCAATTTCTGCCGCTGATGAATCATCTACGTAAGCGAAGGAAAGCGTGATTAATTTCTCCGCGAATTGGTATAAATCTTCAAAATAGTCTGAGGTATATAATTCGTTTGCCCAAGTAAATCCTAACCAGGAAACATCCTTCTTAATCGACTCCACATATTCTGTCTCCTCCGTCACCGGATTTGTATCATCAAAACGCAAATTCGTCCCTCCACCGAAACGCTGCGCTAACCCAAAATTCAAGCAAATACTCTTCGCGTGACCGATGTGCAAGTAACCATTCGGCTCAGGTGGGAAACGTGTCAAAATACCTTGTGGGTACTTCCCAGACGCGATACCTTCTTGAACGATTTCTTCTAAGAAATTAAGAGATTTGGGTTTTAATTCTTCCATGTATAATTCCGTCTCGACGAATAAATTTGAGCTGTAAGGTTCAAAAATAATCATTATTTGCCAAAATCCGTAATTTGCATCCCGATATACCTATGAGAAAACACATCCTACTCTTCGCCCTCCTATTTTTAGGCGCTTTCCAAAGCTTCAGCCAATGGAATTCCCTCTCACTAGATACCAAAGCCTCGTTTCGAGCCATTCGATCCCTTGGTTCCCACATCTGGATAGGCGGAACGCGCGGTACCGTCATTCACTCAAGTGATAGAGGCGAACACTTTACGGTTTCGAAGGTTGCAGGGGCAGATTCTTTGGACTTCCGAGATTTAGCGATACTCGACGAAAATACGGTCTTATTGATGAGCGCTGGCCCGGCAGAGGATGGGGCAGCCAAAATTTTCCGCACAGAGAATGGAGGAAAAAGCTGGGAATTAGCCTTCCAAATCAAGGAGAAAGGCTATTTCTTTGATGCTATTATTTGGGAGGGCAAACAAGGATTGGTTTTATCCGACCCTGCGGGCCCATTCTATGGCTTGATTCGCATCCGCGATAAAGGACGCAACTACGAAGTATTGACCCCAACGAACCATCCGCCTTTACAAAAAGGGGAAGCCGCTTTTGCAGCAAGTGGATCTAGCTTACAGAAGACAAAAAAGGGTTATTACATTGTGACCGGAGGAGGTGAAAAAGCACGGGTATTGCGCAGTAAGGATGCGCTACAATGGGAAAATATTTTTGCAGAAATTCCAGGCGGCGAAGGAACCGGATTTTTTAGTCTCGGTGTCCGTGATGCAAAGAATTTATGGATCGGCGGTGGAAATTACGCGCGCATTAAAGAGGGGCCCGTACCTGTTTTAGAAAGCATAGATGGGGGTACGAATTGGTCTCCAATAGCAGGAGCTCCAGCTTATTATGTCGAGAAAATTTTGTGGGCTGCTCCCTATTGGATTATATCGGGGCCAGCTGAAAGCTCGGCTTTTGACCCATCCACCAAGCGTTGGATTAGCTTAGGCAAAAGTCCCTACCACAACATATGTCAGGTGGGAGATCGGATTTATGGTGTAGGTGGAAGAGGCCAAATCGGTTTCATCAGCCTCTCCCAAATACAGCAACTATTTCTTTCTAAAGAATAGAGAAATAGGCGTTCCTTCTAAATTAAAGGCTTTACGCATCTGGTTTTCTAAGTAACGCTCGTAACTTTCCTTGATGTACTGCGGTAAATTGCAGAAGAAAATGAAGGTCGGATACGGGGTCGAAACCTGCGTACAGTATTTAATCTTGATGTATTTTCCTTTCCAAGCGGGTGGCGGATAACTTGCGATTACCTCCAGCATCACATCGTTTAATTTCGATGTAGAAATCTTCTGTGTACGGTTTTCATATACCTTTAACATTAACTCCAAAGCTTGGAAGATACGCTTCTTCTCCATGACCGAAGTAAAGATCACAGGCATATAATTCAATGGCGCCATACGCTCCTTAATTGCCTTCTCTAATTGAACCGCAGTATTGGTGTCTTTCGCCACTAAATCCCACTTATTAATCATTAAAACAATCCCTTTCTTCGCTTTGTCCGCCATGCTGACAATGTTCATATCCTGTGCCTCTAATCCCGTTAACGGATCGATAGTGGTCGCATCGATGATAATAATTGCTACATCGCATTCTTCTAAAGCCTTCATCGAACGCAAGACCGAATAGTACTCAATGTTATCGTCGATACGCGCTTTGCGGCGAATACCGGCCGTATCAGTAATGATGAAATCTTTTCCGTAAAGAGTGTAATGATTTTGAATCGCATCCCGCGTGGTTCCCGCTTCATCCGTTACAATCGAACGATCTTTGCCTAAGATGGCATTCAAGAAAGAGGATTTTCCTACGTTTGGACGACCTAAGATCGCCACGCGTGGAATGCCTAATTCTGGATTTTCGATTCCTTCATCTTTGAAATGAGAAACCATCGCATCGAGCATGTCACCCGTACCACTTCCGCTTTCGGCAGCAATCGCAAAAGGATCGCCTAAACCTAATTCATAAAATTCAGCAGCAGCATAAGCCTTTTCGTGTGTATCAGCTTTATTTGCGATCAAAATCACCGGCTTCTTTGAACGACGTAAAACGTTCGCAAAATCCTTATCTAAATCTGTTAAACCCGTAGAGCAATCTACCACGAACAATAAAACCGCCGATTCTTCAATCGCTAATTCTACTTGTTCCCGTATTGCTCCTTCAAATTTATCTTCTGAACCATGCACGTAACCTCCCGTGTCAATCACGGTAAAGAAACGTCCTGTCCATTGACCGTAACCATAATGGCGGTCGCGCGTCACCCCGGACACATTGTCCATGATAGCTTTCTTTT
>CAILUB010000036.1 GCA_903837305.1 uncultured Cytophagaceae bacterium | reverse complement strand
GACCATCCTTAACAAAGCAGGAAAGAAACAATATTTCAAAGTGGCTAAATTAAATCCGAAGGTAAACGCTGACGATAAATTATTCTCTTTCGATAAGAAAACATTTCCAGGTGTAGAAGTGAACGATTTGCGTTAATCTACTTACCTTCTAGCATATAAAAAAAGGCCTCTCTTTTTCGAAGGGCCTTTTTTTATATGTGATGTGGAAGATTAGACTGTTTGCAATATCAATTGCTTCATAATTTCTAATCCATCTGTATTATTCAAATCTGGATCAGCTGCTCTCTCCGGGTGCGGCATCATTCCGAATACATTTCTGCCTTCGTTGCAAATACCAGCAATGTTTAAAAGACTTCCATTCGGGTTGGACTCTTCTGTAACATCGCCATTCTCATCGCAATAATAGAATAAGATCTGGTCATTTGCCTTTAAAGAAGCCAATGTCTTCTCATCTGTAAAGTAACGTCCTTCTGCGTGTGCGATAGGTATTTTATAGGCTTTATTCGTGTCTAATTCTTGTGTTAACAAAGAATTGTTTGTTGCCGCCTTTAAGTAGATATTCTTGGAAATGAATTTCTGAGAATTGTTTCTTAATAAAACACCTGGTAATAAATGAGCTTCTACTAAGACCTGAAAACCATTACAGATACCCATTAAATAGCCGCCATTTTTAGCATGCTCAATAACGTGATCCATAATAGGGGAGAAGCGCGCAATAGCACCAGAACGTAAGTAATCTCCATAAGAGAAACCGCCTGGAATGATAATGAAATCGCAGTTTTGTAGATCAGTCTCTTTGTGCCAAAGTTTAACTGCCTCATAGCCTAAACTTTGAATGACTCCGACTGTATCGTCATCACAATTGGACCCTGGGAATACTACTACACCAAATTTCATATTTTCTTTGCTATTATTTTGTGCAAAATTACAGTTTTTGAGTGAAAAATGCAGAGCCTCTCTCGCATTTATTTTATTCTACTGGATGGATTTAATACGAAGGATACTTTTGTGATAAGGCAATAATGGCCCCTGCGTCTAATGAACAAGATGAAAGTCCTAAAAGGCAGATAAGTAGTACTAATTGGAGGAAATTTGTCATCAATTTTTTCATGATAAAGGTGGTTAGATTGTGAGTAATAGGATAAAGGTAGGTTAATCGGAGCGAATTCTTATGGCGTAAAATGAGAATATAAAGTAGCTGGTAAAAAAAAGCCGCGACTCGTAGAGTCGCGGCCTTTCAAAACCTAACAGGAACTAAATCCTAGTATCTGTAGTGCTCTGGCTTGTATGGCCCTGCTTGAGGTACACCAATATAGTCAGCCTGCTCTTTTTCTAACTTCTCTAATTTAGCCCCGATGTGCGCTAAGTGTAAGAACGCTACTTTCTCATCTAAGTGCTTAGGAAGAATGTATACTTTGTTCTCGTAGCTTGCTGAGTTCGCCCAAAGCTCTAATTGAGCCAATGTTTGGTTACAGAACGAGTTCGACATCACGAATGATGGGTG
>CAILUB010000035.1 GCA_903837305.1 uncultured Cytophagaceae bacterium | reverse complement strand
ATCGAAGGTCAAAATCTGAAAGGGAATACGAAGAACTCATTTAGCCTAAATGTTCGGTTTGCAATTTGACCATATTTTGGTAAATCACTGATTTTTTCTTCATCAATACTTCGTGAGAACCGGATTCAACGATCTTACCTTCTTCCATTACGATGATTAAATCAGCTGAACGAATGGTCGATAAACGGTGAGCGATGATTAAACTCGTCCGGTTTTTCATGAGTTCCTCGAGAGCGGATTGTACCCATTTTTCGGATTCTGAATCGAGGGCGCTAGTGGCTTCGTCAAGTAATAGGAACTTGGGGTTTTTGAGGATGGCGCGGGCGATGGCGATGCGCTGTCTTTGGCCTCCTGATAATTTAACACCTCTTTCACCTACCATCGTATCCCATTTTTCCGGAAAAGATTCGACGAATTCTTTGGCGTAGGCTAGTTCAGCAGCGGATTCAATTTCTTCTTGTGTAGCTCCTGGTTTACCATAAGCGATGTTCTCGCGGATGGTTCCTCCGAAAAGTAGCACTTCTTGTGGTACTAGGGCCACCATTTTACGCCATTCTGTGATGTCGATGTCTGCGATGGGACGTTCTCCTAAGGAGATCGAACCTGCGTTTGGTTCGTAGAAGCGCATAAAAAGTTGCGCTAAGGTTGATTTACCTGTCCCAGAGGTACCTACGATAGCTACCTTTTGACCGGGTTCAATGGTAAAGTTGATGCCTTTTATGATTTGAACCGACGGACGTGATGGGTAGGAGAACTCTAGGTCTTGTACCTTGATTTGGCCAAATGATACTGTAGAGGTGGAAGAATCACGTGTTAAATCAATTTCCGACGGATCCCCTAAAATTTCTAGGATACGATCTGAGGCACCTATAGTTTTTTGTAATTGGGCATAGATGTCACCTAAACCTCCCACGGAACCTCCGATAAAGGCCGTGTAAAAAATGAATGTCAATAGGTCAGCAAGAATTAAGTCGCCTTGGGCCACTAATGCAGCACCGTACCAAACAACTCCTACGATGCCACCAAACAAAGCGAAGATCACAAAACTGACAAATCCCCCTCGCAAAGTTGCAGCTTTCAATGCTTCGCCTAACACCTTATTCAAAGATGTAGTATAGCGATCGACTTCGTATTTTTCGTTTGTGAAGGCTTTAACGGCTTGTATAGACGTTAATGTTTCCTCTACAATGATGTTCGTGTTGGCGAGCTCGTCCTGTGCTTTTTTGGAGATCTTCCGAATGAATTTACCGAAAACGATGGCTGAAATAACTAATACCGGGAATGTCGCCAGCATAAATAGGGTCAGCTTCCAAGAGATATAAGTAATAAGCGCAACGCCACCTACGAGGGTAAAAACCTGGCGAAAAAACTCTGCCAAGGTAATCGATAATACATCCTGTAATTGGGTGATATCGGAGGTAATGCGGCTCATTAATTCCCCTACGCGTCTTTTCTCAAAGTGAAAGATGGGTAGGGTGATAATTTTAGCGTATAATGTCTGGCGAACATCGCGCATCGCTTTCTCTGAGACTTGCGCAAAAGTATAAATGCGGAAGAAGGAAAGGATGGCTTGAACGATCAAGACAGCAAAGAAAAACAAGGTTACATCGTTGATCTTGTATTCTGATTTTCCTTCAATCACCTTGGTCATTTCCCCGATTAAAAGGGGGAAACTAAGGGTTGTTAGATTAGAAAGCAACAGGAAAGCCATCCCCACGATGAACGTCCATTTGTAGGGAATGACAAATTGAAAAATTTTGATGGCCTTAGAAAGACCTTGTTTGCTGACCTTAACGGCATCTTTTGGATCTACTCCTCCGCCTATATCACCGTGTTGTTTTTTTGCCATCTTATTTTTTATCTGCTTCGCCACGGTAGCCTGAATCGAGGAATAATCGATTCGCTTCTGGGTCGGTCACTATTTTTGCCAAACTCAATTTGGGCTTTTGTTTCCAATAGGAATCTACAATTCGCCAGCCTAACCAGCGACCGATGCCACCTGGGCAGGCGGGACCGATTTCGGTGGTTTTGGGACGATCATCTAGGTATTTTCCCTTGATCGTCTTGTCGTTACTGAATAATAATTTACGGTCGATAAAATGTTCCCAAACTTCTTTTTGGAAGGCGTTTGTCTCCGCTATTTCTTGATTTGTATACCCGAACAATAAACTATCGGGTACGGAAGGCAAAATTGTTTTCGTGAAAACGTAGCCTTTTCCATACCAAATCATATCGCTTAATAAACTCGCATCGTTCTCTGTTTGTTTGATCAAAAAGGCAGAATATTGTAGAATCACTTGGGCTACTAAGGCTTTGGGTTCCAAACGGCGCATTTGGTATTCATAGACATTGGGCGCTTTATATAAACCTTGGGATCCCATGAAGAAGTCGAGGCCAATGATGATTAAGGAGTCGGATACAACTAAATTTTGAGCCGTAAATTCGCCTCCCCCTACGCCGCCAAAACCAGAGAATACGGTTCTAATTTTAGGGGTTTTTACGCCTGGAAATTCTTTTTGAATTTTTGTGAAAGCCTCTTTTAATTCTTTTTCCAAAGCATCTCCACCAAAAAATGCCGCCTCCTGGCTTTGGTCATAGAACTTACGTAAGGCCGGGTTTGCATAAAGCCGATATAAGTCCTGAGCTAAATAAGGCGTTTTTTCAGGACTTGCACTAAAATATCCGATGCTTATTTCTGGGTGCTTACTTAATAAAGTGCTCATCTCCGCATCCGATTTTGCTGAGGCCATTTCGCGTTCCAATCGCTGAAAATCCCACTGAATGGCCGGCGCTTCTTTTTTTGAAGAACAAGACCATAAAAGCAAACCGAAGAAAATCGCGTAAAGAAATTTCATTATCCTAAACGGGCTAACAATTCTTGTAAGGACTGAATCTTGGTTTCTGCATCTGCTAATTTCTGTCTTTCACGCTCTACTAAATCCGCTTTTGCATTCGCTACGAATTTCTCGTTCGCTAATTTTGCTTCGACTGATTTTTTGAAACCTAACAGGTAAACCAATTCCTTCTCCGATTCTGCCTTCACGATAGCTGGATCTTCGTCGTTCGCTAAAGGAATAAAGAATTGATCCGCTTTCACGACAAAGGTTTGGGCATCAGCTACGGCATCCGCTACAAAGGTGATCGTTTCTAAATTCGCTAGCTTCATCATGATAGCCTCTACAGGCGCATAAGCAGCCTTGTTTTCTGCTTTAATATGTAAAGCCAAAGCCAATTTAGGTGACAATTGCTTCGAATTACGAATCTCGCGAACTTTCGTTACCACTTCGAAAACGACATCGAATTGAGCAACTAACGCAGCATTAACAGGACCCGCTAACGGGAATTCAGCTTTGCAGATGGATTCTCCTGCTGCGCGTTCATCAATAACTTGCCAAATTTCTTCTGTAATAAATGGCATATACGGATGCATTAAACGCATCAACGAATCGAATAAACTTAGCGCAGCTTGTAGCGTGTCTGCGTGAATAGGGCTCTGATAAGCCGGCTTAATGATCTCTAAATATTTACCGCAGAAATCATCCCAAACCAACTCATAAATGCTTAATAGGGCATCCGAAATGCGGAATTTACTGAAGTGGTCTTGAACGTCGATGATGGTTTGGTTTAATTTCGACTCAAACCAAGCCGTTGCTAATATGTGTTCAGGTAATGAGGCACCTGGAACCACTTCTAAACCGCGCAAAAGTCGGAACGCATTCCAAATTTTGTTGGAGAAGTTACGTCCTTGTTCGCATAATTTGTCATCAAACAATAAGTCATTCCCAGCCGGAGCGGAGAACAATAAGCCTGAACGAACTCCATCCGCGCCGAAACGTTCAATCAGTTCCAAAGGATCAGGAGAGTTACCTAATGATTTGGACATCTTACGACCTTGCTTATCGCGCACAATACCAGTTAAATATACATTCTTGAACGGCAATTCATCTCTCCACTCGTAACCCGCCATAATCATTCGGGCTACCCAGAAGAACAAAATATCTGGTCCAGTCACTAAATCATTAGTTGGGTAATAGTATTTAATATCCTCATTATCAGGATTTTCAATTCCGTCAAAAACCGAGATAGGCCATAACCAGGAAGAGAACCAGGTGTCTAAAACATCCGGATCCTGCGTCAAATCATCTTCCACTAAGGCATACAATTGGTATGTATCTCTTGCAATGCGCAAGGCTTCTTTTTTATCTTTCGCTACGATCAGCGTGCCATCTTCTAAATAGAAAGCAGGGATCTGTTGCCCCCACCACAATTGACGGGAAATACACCAATCGCGTACATTTTCCATCCAAGAACGGTAGGTGTTTTTGAATTTCGCCGGATGCAATTGAATGGTATCGTTCATGACGTTATCCAAAGCAGGCTTAGCCATCTCTTCCATCTTCATGAACCACTGTAAAGAAAGCTTTGGCTCGATTACCGCTCCCGTTCTTTCCGATGTTCCTACGGTCGATTTGTATTCATCCGTTTTAGTCAAATAACCTTCCTCCGTTAATTGCTTCACGATGCGTTTGCGCGCTTCGAAACGATCTACGCCTACGAATAAAATGGCTTTCTCATTTAATGTTCCGTCATCATTCAAGATGTCGATCACCGGTAATTTATGTTTCAAACCTAATTCGTAGTCATTCAAATCGTGGGCCGGAGTTACTTTCAAGCAACCTGTTCCAAAATCTAACGTAACGTATTCGTCTGGGATAATAGTGATTTCACGATCTATTAAGGGGATACGCACTTTTTTACCATGTAAATGCACATAGCGCTCATCCGCTGGATTCACACAGATTGCCGCATCCGCCATAATGGTTTCTGGACGTGTTGTGGCGATTGTTACCGATCCACTACCATCAACGAGGGGATATTGGATGTGGAATAATTTGGCCTGAACATCCTTATAAATTACTTCTTCGTCTGATACAGCTGTTTTTCCTTGTGGGTCCCAGTTCACCATACGCACGCCACGGTAGATCAAGCCTTTGTTGTATAAACGCACAAACGTGTCAATAACCGCTTGGTATAAAGAGGGTTCCATCGTGAAACGGGTACGATCCCAGTCACAAGAAGCCCCTAATTTTTTCAATTGATCGAGGATGATTCCGCCGTATTTGTCCTTCCATTCGAAAGCATATTTCAAGAATTCCTCGCGAGTAATATCGGCCTTAGAGATGCCTTTTTCCTTCAACATGGCTACTACTTTCGCCTCTGTTGCAATCGATGCGTGGTCCGTTCCCGGTACCCAACACGCCTCTTTGCCTTCCATACGCGCCTTGCGAATCAAGACATCTTGAATCGTATTGTTCAACATGTGGCCCATATGAAGCACCCCAGTGACGTTAGGAGGAGGAATGACGATGGTGTAGGCCTCTTTGTTCGGATTAGGCTTCGAAGCGAAAAGCTTGTTTTCTAACCAGTAGGCATACCATTTTTGTTCAATTTCCTGCGGGGCGTAATTCTTATCTATCATATGTGTTCTCTAAGCCTACAAAGATAATTGATTTAGGCCAAAGGTCGAGGGTGGTTTATTAAAACAATTCGCCGTAATTTTGGTTGAAATAACGTTATGATGTTAGTAGGAATTTTACTTTGGTTAGGAACTTTTCTGGGAATGGAAGGGGTGGCTTGGTTCACGCACAAATACATTATGCACGGCATTATGTGGAACTGGCACGAGTCGCACCACGTGCACCATAAGAATCCGTTAGAGAAAAACGACCTGTTTTCTGTTGTTTTCGGAATCTCCTCCACATTAACGATCATCATAGGAGCTGAAATTGCGGAATATTGGCCGTTATTTTACATTGGATTAGGGATCGCGACCTATGGTATCTTCTATTTCATCTTCCACGATATCATCGTTCACCGCCGCATCAAAATCAAGTACAAAGCGGGTTCTGCGTATATGAAGCGCATTATGAAAGCGCATTACGTGCACCATGAGGTGCATACAAAAAAAGGCGCAGAGGCTTTTGGCTTCCTCTACGCCCCTAAAAAATACCAATAAACTTATTTTACGAATCCTACACCGACGGTTGAATTCGAGAATTCATCGATCAGGATAAAGGCTCCATTCGCTGGATTGGCCGCATATTGATCTGCGCTAATCGGTTGTGCCGTGCGCAACGCAATGGTACCGATCTCATTGAGTTGTAAACTCGAGACACCTTCAGTAGCTCTCTGTGTTGCCACATCAAGGCGCTCAGTAATTTGCGAGATTTTGGCCTTCGTCGTATTGATTCCGTGTTGCAATAAGTAGGTCTTTCCTGGACTCAAGGCCGTGTGATCTAACCAGCAAACCTGAGCAGAAAAGTCTTTTAGCTGTGGCGGCTGAACTTCCGAAGCTAATACAAGCGTGTTTCCGCGCGATATATCCACATCTGTCGTTAACGTAATCGTCACAGAATCCCCTGCGATAGCCTGCGATAATTTAGTATCAAACTTTTCAATGGTCGCAATCGTGCTTTCTTGTCCCGTAGGCAAAACGCGAATGGCATCACCCACTTTGAACGTACCAGAGCTAATTTTTCCGGCATAGCCACGGAAGTCGTGGTAGGCTTCGGTCATAGGTCTTACGACAAATTGAACCGGGAAACGAGCCGGAGCGTGTGCTAAAGTAGAGGCATATTCGAAGGCTTCTAATTCGCCTAACAATGTATTGCCCTTGAACCAAGGCATTTCGCTGGCATTCACCGTGATGTTTTGGCCATACAAAGAGGAAATAGGTAAGAAGCTGATTTCCTGTCCGTCGAAAGTGGTCTGTGCGACTAATTCCGCCAAGCTGTCTTTTATCGCATTGAACGTGGATTCTTGGTATTGGACTAAGTCCATCTTGTTCACACAAATAATCACTTTCGGGATACGCAGCATGGCGGCGATTGATAAGTGACGTGCTGTTTGTTCCACTACCCCTTGGCGGGCATCCACTAAGATCAAGGAAACCTTCGCGTTCGAAGCCCCCGTCACCATATTCCGGGTATATTCCACGTGTCCCGGGGTATCCGCGATGATATACTTGCGGGTAGGTGTAGAAAAATAAATATGTGCCACGTCGATGGTGATTCCTTGCTCGCGCTCAGCGATGAGGCCATCGGTTAATAGGGAAAGGTCAAGAAAGTCAAGTCCTTTGCGTTTAGAAGCACTTTCTAAGGCTTCAATTTTATCTTTTGTAATTGAATTTGTCTCGTATAACAGGCGGCCGATTAAGGTACTTTTTCCATCATCAACGGAACCTGCGGTAGCTATGCGTAAAATATCCATGTGTTCTTGTCTGAGATTGAATTAAAAATACCCTTGTTGTTTTCTCTTTTCCATCGCCGCCTCCGAACGTTTGTCGTCAATGCGCGCACCACGTTCTGAAATTTCGGCAGAAAGAATCTCTTCAATGATCACATCGATATCCGTTGCATCAGAAGCCACAGCTGCCGTACACGTCATGTCGCCCACCGTTCTGAAACGAACAGTCGCCTCGAATGGGATCTCATCTGCCTCTTTGTTCAAGTACTCAGAATCAGCCCAAAGCATTCCATCCCGCTCAATCACCTGACGTTGGTGCGAATAGTAGATACTTGGGATCTCCATCTTCTCTTCTTTGATGTAGTTCCAAACATCGAGCTCTGTCCAGTTCGAAATAGGAAACACGCGCACGTTTTCTCCTACTGCGATGCGGCCGTTGAGCATATCGAATAATTCAGGTCTCTGGCGTTTTGCATCCCACTGCCCAAAATCATCACGCACCGAAAAAATACGTTCTTTCGCTCTCGCTTTTTCCTCGTCTCGTCTTGCTCCACCGATACAAGCATCGAATTTGAATTCTTCGATCGTATCTAAAAGCGTTACGGTTTGAAGGACGTTACGCGAGGCATATTTTCCAGACTCTTCCGTCGCCTTTCCTTGGTTGATGGAATCTTGTACATAACGGACTATTAATTCGGCCCCCGTTTCTTTGGCTAACCAGTCGCGGAATTCAATCGTCTCTGGGAAGTTGTGACCTGTATCAATGTGAACCAATGGGAAAGGGATTTTACCAGGAAAGAAAGCCTTTTGGGCTAAACGAACCAAGGTAATGGAATCCTTTCCTCCTGAGAAAAGTAAAGCTGGGCGCTCAAATTGCGCTGCCACTTCCCGCAGGATGTAGATGGATTCATCCTCTAGTTGGCGAGGAAAATGACCGATTTTATCTTGTATTGTCTGCATAACTTAGGCGTGTAAACCACATTCTTTTTGGGAATTCTCCCACCACCAACGACCCGCACGTGGATGTTCTCCCTCCGAAATAGCTCGCGTACACGGAGCACATCCGATGGAGATGAACCCTTTCTTGTGCAAGGGGTTTTGGGGAATTTTATGTTCTTGTAAGTAATTTTCTAGTTGGCTAAAGCTCCAGTCGATTAAGGGGTTGATCTTCCATAATTGACGGTTTTCGTCCCATTCGATGATGGGCATATCAGCCCTATTGTCTGATTGTTCGGCCCTTAATCCGGTAATCCACACTTTCGCTCCCTGCAAGGCCCGATTTAATGGCTCCATTTTTCGAACAAAACAGCATTCTTTTCGGTTCTCTACAGAGGTATAAAAGGAGTTGAATCCTTTTTCTGCGACTAAAGTTTCCACCGCTGTGGTGTTCGGGAAAAAGGTTTGAAGAGAGATGCCATATTTTTTGATGGTCAAATCCATCAATTCGTAGGATTCTTGGAATTGACGTCCGGTATCCAAAGTAAAGATTTCAATATTCGATTTAGTGCTAGTAATAGCTTGGGTAATTGCCTGATCTTCTTGGCCAAAAGAGGTGGAGAAAACAAGGCGCTCACCTGCAAAATAGGAGGCAACGAACTGAATTCGTTCTGGCAATGATCTGGATAGTAATTCCTTTTCGAGCGTTTTGAGATGCATTTTGTCCTATTTTTTACAAAGGTACACATTGTCTATTGAATAACTATACTAATAAATAAAAAAATAATTCCTACATTAGTGCATTATGCGGATCGGATCAGAGATTTTATTGGATAGTCCTTTAGGTGATGAGGAAGAAAACTTGTTAGACCTTCGAAATCTGCGGAATCTTGTGCGTCACGGAGAGAGTGCGCGTCTGGAGTTTAAGATGAAGGTGAAGTTTCCAGAAAAGATTATCAAGGAACTGGTAGCTTTCGCGAATACCGAGGGAGGTCATTTATTCGTAGGCGTCAGCGATGCTGGCGTGATTGAAGGTGTGAAGTTTGCAGAAGAGGAGCAATTTTTACTAGAGCGGGCCATTGATAAGTATTGTTTTCCATCCTTTACCTACCGTGCTTATCGGATTTGCTTGGATAATGGCCGAGAAGTTTTGGTCTATCAAGTCTATGAGAGCGTGGACAAGCCCCATTTTGTTCAACTTGCTACCGACCCACATCCCATCTGCTATGTACGAGTAAAAGACCGCACCATTCAGGCGAGCAAAGAAATGAAGCAAATTTTACGTCGCCAAAACGATGACGGCATCAGTTTCGCCTACGGAGACATCGAGCGCTTCTTATTAGATTATGTACGGCAAAATGGCCATATCACCCTAGCTGAGTTAGCGCAACAAGCCCAAATTCCTATGTGGCTGGCGGCCAGAAAATTAGTTCTTTTAGTCCTTACGCGGGTGTTAAAAATCGAGCCCGGAGAATCAGCGGATACCTATCGTTTAAATTAATTTCAAAGGATATTCATTATCAGGAAATTAAATCTATATTTGCATCCGTTTCTTGAAATATTTCAAGAAAACAGATACAAATAGTACAATTTTGTGCATTTATTGCATTTAATTTTTAAGATAAACAAAGCCGCTTGATAAGACTTTTACTCCCTAGAGATTAATAATGGAACACAAACACAAAAGTAAAGCCACCGCTGCCGGTCTATTGGTAGCTATGGGGATCATTTACGGGGACATTGGAACTTCTCCATTGTATGTAATGCAATCAATCATCGGAGATAATCCGATTAATTCCTTAACCGTTTTAGGGGGATTATCTTGTATTTTTTGGACGTTGACTTTACAGACAACGTTGAAATATGTGATTTTAATTTTACGAGCAGATAATAAGGGTGAAGGCGGGATCTTTGCCCTTTTTGCATTAGTAAGGCGTCATGCGAAGTGGTTGACCTTACCTGCCATTATCGGGGGAGCCACCCTATTAGCGGATGGTATAATCACGCCACCTATCTCGGTTTCCTCTGCAATTGAGGGATTAAAAATGCTACATCACAAGGACGGAACCCCTTTCGTAACAGATACGGTGCCTATCGTTATTGTCATTTTGACGATTCTATTTATCTTCCAAATCTTTGGAACGAAGGTTGTAGGTAAGCTATTTGGCCCGATTATGTTATTGTGGTTTTCCATGTTAGCATTGACCGGTTTAATCTGGATTGGTCAAGATTGGTCTATTTTCAGAGCGTTATCTCCTATGTATGCATGGGAATTGTTGACAACACATCAAGCGGGATCTGCGGGTTTCTGGACTTTGGGAGCCGTGTTTTTATGTACAACCGGAGCTGAAGCTTTATATTCAGATTTAGGTCACTGCGGAAAAGAGAATATTCGCATCAGCTGGGTTTTTGTTAAGATTGCGTTGGTTTTGCAATATTTTGGGCAAGGAGCTTGGTTGTTAGCACACGAGGGAGCACTACTAGGGGCACGTAAACCTATCTTCGAATTATTACCACGTGAGTTCTTATTTACAGGGATTATGATCGCGACGGCTGCCGCCGTGATTGCTTCTCAAGCCTTGATTTCAGGCTCATTTACCTTGATTTCTGAGGCGATTCGCTTGAATTTGTGGCCTCGTGTTCGGTTAGTTTACCCATCGGATCAAAAAGGACAATTATACGTTCCTTCTATCAACATATTATTATGGATGGGTTGCGTGGGGGTTGTTCTGTGGTTTAAAGAATCAGCAAATATGGAGGCGGCCTATGGTCTTGCTATCACAATGACCATGTTAATGACGACGTCTTTGATGGCTTATTACCTGCACATCAAGAAGGTGGACATGTGGTGGATCCTCTTATTCTTAGCTGTTTACGTTACTTTAGAAGGATCCTTCTTAGTGGCAAACTTGCAGAAGTTCTGGCACGGTGGTTATGTTTCTTTAATCATTGCAGGCGTCATTATTTTGATCATGTTGATCTGGTTCAGAGCGACAGCTATCAAAAAGAAATTAACGGAATACGAGAAGTTATCAGACTACATCGAGCCGCTAAAAGAGTTGAGTAAAGATGAGACGATTCCTAAATATGCGACGCACTTAGTCTTTATGTCGAATGCGGGTCGTGTGTCAGATATCGAATCAAAAATTATTTATTCGATCTTCCAACGTCGTCCGAAGCGTGCTGATATCTATTGGTTTGTGCACGTAGATACCTTAGATGATCCCTATACAATGGACTATAAAGTGACCGTGATCGAGCGGGATGACATCATTAAGGTAAACTTTAAGTTAGGCTTTAAAGTGGAGCAACGCATTAACTTGTACTTCCGTAAGGTGGTGGAAGAAATGGTTTCTCGTGGAGAAGTGGATATCACCTCTCGTTACAAATCTTTGAATGAGCAAAACGTGATAGGTGATTTCCGTTTCGTTGTTTTAGAAAAATTCCTATCATTCGATAACGAATTGCCATTATTAGACCGAATGGTGATGAAAGCCTATTTCTTCGTGAAGCAGTTTACGCATTCAGAGGACAAGTATTTTGGCTTGGATTCTGATGCGGTAAAACTAGAGAAAGTACCGATGATCATTAAGCCGATCACTAAATGTAATTTAAAACGTATCGAGTAAGATGAGCACGATATTTACCAAAATTGTCAACAGAGAAATTCCTTGTCATTTAATCAAGGAAGACGATCGCTTCTTAGCTTTCTTAGACGTGATGCCTTTAGTAGAAGGTCACGTGCTTGTGATCCCTAAACAAGAGATTGACTATATCTTTGATTTGGATCCTGAATTGCTAGGGGACTTAATGAAATTCGCTCAAACGATCGCTCCTGCGATTAAGAAAGCGATTCCTTGCAAGCGAGTAGGGGTGGCGGTAATTGGTTTAGAGGTGCCGCATGCACACGTGCATTTAGTGCCGATGAACCGGATGTTAGATATTAATTTCTCGCAGGAGAAGATGAAGCCGTCGGCAGAATCTTTGGCAAAAACAGCCGAATTAATTCGCTCATTCTTACTTTAAAAAGCCTTTCAGCTTGTTCATCTCGAGCATCGGATTCGCCTTCTCATACACGATGTTGTATACCGCCTCGATAATAGGCAACTTGATGTTATGCTGTCGCGAGATGCTGTAAATACTTCGAACAGCATAGTAACCTTCCGCGATCATATTCATTTCGATTTGCGCAGACTTCACCGAATATCCGCGACCGATCATATTTCCAAAGGTTCTATTTCTAGAAAACTGCGAATAAGCGGTCACTAACAAATCCCCCAAGTAGCCTGAGCTATTCAAATCCCGGTTTTTCTCCGGATAAACGACATCTAAGAAGATCTTGATTTCTTGCATCGCATTACTCACAAGTACGGCCTGGAAGTTATCCCCAAAACCTAATCCCCGCGTAATACCACAGGCCATCGCCACGATATTTTTAATAACGGCGCAGTATTCCACTCCGTACAAATCCTGGATGGCGTGTGCCTGCAAGAAGCGGCTATTCAATAGATTTGAAAACGATTGAGCTAAACTTAAATCCGGCGAAGCAATGGTTAAATAGGATTGCTTCTCTAGCGCCACCTCTTCCGCGTGACAAGGTCCTGCAATGACACAGGTTTGGCCTAAGGGTAAATTAAAGGCCCGTTCCATCCAATCCGTTACTAAGAGATTTTCCTCTGGAATCATGCCTTTGATGGCAGAAACTACTTTTTTGCCTTCGAAATGTTTTTTATTCAGGTCCTTTAAGGTACTCGGAATGAAAGCCGCCGGAACCGCTAAAATGATGTATTCAACACCTGCAAGCGCATCAACCATCTTGCTGTAGGTCTTCACTCTACGTGGGTTGATAGCCACATCCGTTAAATAGCTCGGATTGTGGTTGTATTTGCGGATGAATTCAACGTCTGATTTACGGCGAATCCACCACTTAATTTTCACATTATTTTCAGAAAGAATTTTGACTAAAGCCGTGGCCCAGCTACCTCCACCTAACACAGCTACCTGGGTAGGGATTTTTTTCTTTAATTCCGCTAATTCACTCATTTTGTAAAATTACGCTTATTTGATAAATATCCCGGATTTTTTGCCAAATTTGTACATTCGCCTTCCAGGTGATATAATCTAAACCTATGAAAAAAATCTTCCTACTCCTGCTGACAGGATTGTCTTTCTGTGCGCTTGCTCAAAAAACGCAACCCCTTCCAGAACATCCACGCCCAGACCTACAACGGGATCAATGGCTTAATCTAAACGGCTATTGGGACTTTACTTTTGATTCCTCTCTATCGGCTCCTAGTCGTTATACGAAGAAAATTTTAGTGCCCTTCCCTTGGGGATCGCCCCTTTCAGAGGTGAAAGACGAGGCGGATGTGGCCTGGTATCACAAGGAAATTAAAATTCCAGCTACTTGGACGGGTAAACGTATTTTTATCAACATCGGCGCTTCAGATTGGGAGACAACCGTCTTTTTAGACGGGGTTCAAATAGGCAAACACCAAGGCGGATACACGCCAATCGATGCGGAATTAGTAGGGGTAAAACCAGGTTCGGTGCATCAAATCACTGTTCGTGCAGATGATAAGCGTCGGATGTTCACGCTCTATGGAAAGCAAGGATATGGGAATGCCCGAGGGATTTGGCAGACCGTGTATTTAGAGGCTAGAGGTCAAAACTTTATCGATCATTATGCGGTAAATCCGGATATTGACTCTAAAAAGGCGCAGGTTAAGGTTTATTTAGGATCTCCTGCTTCGAAGGATCAAGAAGTAAAAATTACGTTGTCGAACGGGCAAGCAGCTTCAGTTATGGTGGCGGCCGGGAAACAAGAAGGAAGTGTGGAGGTGGCCATCAAGGCCATGCACTTATGGTCTTTAGAGGATCCGTTTTTGTACGGGCTGAAAATGCAGTCGGGGAATGATGTCGTGAATGGTTATTTCGGGATGCGGAAGATTTCGGTGGTGAATTTACCAGGTTCGAAGATTCCCTATATTGGTTTGAATAACAAGCCGATTTACGTGCAATTGGCATTGGATCAAAGTTATCATCCTACGGGTTTTTATACTTTCCCATCTGATCAGTTTATGAAAGACGAGATTATACGTAGCAAGCGGATTGGGTTGAATGGGATTCGTACGCACATTAAGGTGGATGTGCCACGCAAGTTGTATTGGGCGGATAAATTAGGACTTTTGGTGATGTCTGATTTGCCTAACTCGTGGGGGGATCCGGAGGCGGAGATGCAAAAGGAATCGGAGTATACCTTGCTTGAGATGATCAAACGCGATTACAATCACCCGGCGATTTTCTCCTGGATTACGTTCAATGAAACTTGGGGCTTGTTTACGCACAAAGACAAAAAGTCTATCTATACACCGGAAACACAGAAGTGGGTGGCATCGGTGTATCATTTGGCCAAAACCTTAGACCCCACTCGTCTTGTCGAAGACAATTCTGTTTGCTGTGGAAGAGGACACACGGAGACCGATATCAACTCCTGGCATTCTTATCAAGCGGGCTATGAATGGGATAAATTAGTGGGTGATTATACTGCTAAAACGTACCCTGGTAGTACGTGGAACTTTGAAAATGGCTACCAGCAGGGAGCACAACCCATGATCAACTCGGAGTTTGGGAATGTGTGGGGATATCAGGGAAGTACAGGCGATGTCGACTATACGTTCGATTACCACAAGGCCCTAAACGCGTTTAGAAACCACCCGCAAATGGCTGGCTGGTTATACACGGAGCATCACGATGTGATTAACGAGTGGAATGGCTATTATAAATTTGACAGAACGGAGAAAGAGACAGGATTAAACGCCATCGTCCCTGGGATGTCTCTGAACGATTTCCATGGACCTTTTTACCTATCTACTGGACAAGAAATTACGTGGGCTGGTAAAGCCGGCCAACAGGTCAAAATCCCTTTACATCTTTCTTCTATGACAAATACGGCAGGGGCACTTAGCTTAAAAATGTCTTTGACAGGAACGAATGCGGCAGGTGAAAAAGTGAATCGTTGGACTAAAACCTCGGCTTTAACTTATGCAGCCTGGGACGTAAAGGCCTTGGATTCACTTTCAATTACCTTACCTACTGATAAATCCATTAACACTTTAGCTTTTGAATTAAGTAATGCATCTGGAAAAGTCGTTCACCGCAATTTCGTGCATTTAATCGTTGAAGAAGGTTTAATGCAGTCATCAAAAGGGCAATTGATATCGATACCAGTAGAGAAATATAGTTCTGCAAGCTGGCCTACAAAACAGTGGACGGGTGTTTTAGGGCATAAATTAAACGGTGCAGGTGTGGGTTATTTCGAATATGAAATCCCGTTTCCTACTAATGGCGCTGAAGGTATAAAACAAGTTCGTTTCCTTGTGGAGGCATCTTCTAAACCCATCTTAGGAAAAGATCGGGATGATGCAGGGAAAATGGATGGCGATTATATGTTAGGCAAAGGAACCTTTGATCCAGGCGTTAATCCGAATGCCTATCCGCAGACCGATCGATACACGAGTCCTTCAAAATTGAAAGTAAGTGCAAACGGAGTTGTTGCATCTGAAACTAGTTTAGCGGATGATCCGGCGGATCATCAAGGTATCTTGTCTTGGCACTACCAGGCACGAAACAACAAACTAGACGAAGCTGGAACCTACGGTTATTTAGTTCAAGGGGTGATCCCAGCAGCGGCATGGCAACAGGCTGCTAAAACAGGGAAATTGATCTTGCGATTCGAGGCTATTGAAGGTGGGTTGTCTCTTTATGGAGACAAATCTGGCCGCTATGTGGTCGATCCGAGTATTATTATTGAGCGTTAAGTTTCCAGCGTTTGACATTAATTAACTCCGGTTTCTTGTCTCCAGTTTGCGTAAAATGAGCGTTTGATAATTGAATATCTGTGGCTTCGATGACACGGTAGCTTTGTTTCGCTTCGATGTCTAGGTTTGAAAGATAAATGTGGTGTATCGGCATTTCCGGTAAACCACGGACTAATAAACCCGTCTCAGCCCCTTTCGCTACGACGCGGTCCACGAAGATGTTTTTGAATTGAGGAGTGCCGGCATCCACTGGTTTGCTTTCGATTTTAGGTGTTTCGTCGCCATTTCCAAAAGTAGCTACGGGATCTTTCCCTTGGTAATACATATCGAACAAGATGGCCTCGCCTGAAATGTTTTTCATACTGATATCTTGGATGTAGACATTCTCCACCACGCCACCTCGACCTCTGGCCGTTTTGAAACGTAAGCCTACATCTGTGCCTAGGAATTGGCAATTGGAAACAAATAAATCGTGCACACCTCCGGACATTTCGCTGCCTACTACCACGCCACCGTGTCCGTGAAATACCACACAATTTTCGATAGTGATATGGGCGCTAGGGCGACCTCTTTTTCTGCCCTCGGCATCTTTCCCTGATTTCAAACAGATGCCGTCGTCCCCCACGTCAAAACGAGAATTTTTAACAGAGACATATTCACACGATTCGATGTCGATACCGTCGCCGTTTTGGGCGAACCAAGGGTTCTTAACGGTGATATTTTCTACTGTTAGGTGTTTGCAAAGTAGGGGATGGACGTTCCAGGCTGGGGAGTTTTGGAAGGTAACTCCTTCTAATAAAATCTGCTCGCATTCACGTAGAGAAATCATATTAGGCCGAAGGAATTCTTTAATCTCTTCGGCTTTAGCCTCAGTAAAACCGGCGGCGATGACGCCAGGTTGATCCATTTTAGATCCCTTTAATGCGCGCTCAGTTGGATACCATGTGTCTTTTTTGTCATCCAACACGCCACCTGAACGAACCAGCTTATCCCATTCGCCTGGAGTTAATTTCCCCTTCTTGACTGGTCTCCAAGCCTCGCCGTTCCCGTCGATGATTCCAGAACCGGTAATAGCTATGTTTCGTTCGCCTATCGCCGTAATCGGGGATTGCGCTCTGATCGCATCTACCCCTTCCCAGTTCGTTCTTACCAGGGGATATTGCGCCGCGTCCGCGCTGAACTGCAATACCGCGCCAGCGTCTAAGTGGAAGTTGATATGGGAGCGTAAGGTAATTGCACCCGTCACGAAGAAACCCGCCGGAATGCGTACCACACCACCGCCTTGCTTCGCGGCGATGTCAATGGCCTGTTGTATGGCTGCTGTATTCAATTTGCTTGCTGAAGAAACGGCACCGTATGAAACGATATTAAACGTATCTTTTTTAAACGCAGTCGTCGCTACGTTCGGTAATTCGAACACATATTTCTGAGAAAATGACGATTTTTGTAAGAAGCTGCGTAGGTGCTCATTCGAAGCTAAAATGCCTTCAGCAACCAGGGAGGCAATTTTCTTAGCTCCAAAAGGAGAGAAGTGCGTATCGTCCGCCACCCCTTTGCTGAATTTCTTAAAAATTCCCGCTGGGTAATGAAGAAACATCTTCTTCGCTCCCTCAGGTCCTTCTGCTGCAATGTATTTCTTACTTTCCTTCTCGATATCGATTAAAAGTACTTTTTCGGCTGCAGCCACCTCACGAACAACGGTAGGATAATCCGCGTGTTGGTCTACGAAAACACCTGTAGAATCAAATTTTCTGCGTTGAGTGGGTGTTAATAAGACAGGGATTCCGCCTTTTGAACGCGTTTCGCGCACATAGCGTACGAGGTTTTCGCGAAAATCGGTTTGTGCTGGGGCGTAACGGCTGGTATCTGAGGCTTTGGCATCATTATGGCCAAACTGAATCAACACATAATCCCCTTTTTTGATCTGGTTAAATACCTTCGCCCAACGGCCTTCACGACGGAAGCTTTTCGTGCTTCTGCCATTGTAGGCGTGGTTTTGGACCTCCACTGCCTCATTGAAAAACGAAGCAAAAGGCATCCCCCAACCCGTCTCCGGAAAATCAGCAGATACTTTATCCGCCATCGTCGAATCGCCAATGAGGAAAACGCGCATCGGCTCCGAGGCGGTGAAACTGAATAGGAATGCGCAAAGGATAAGCAGGTATTTCATAAGATCTAATTTGCTATGAAAGCACAAAAGAGCTCATTTTTACCCAAAAATTATCGATTAATTGCGACGCTACTTAAGATAGACTGGATAATTTGAAGGGTGGTGATGTTATCTGCTTCCGCCACATAATTCAAGATAATACGGTGATTCAGGATATCAGGGGCCATTTCTTTGATGTCCTCCGGTAACACATAATCACGTCCTTCTAAATAGGCCATCACTTTCGCAGCTAGATTCAGTTGGATACTCGCACGCGGAGATGCACCGAATTGGATATATCCCGCTTCTTGCGTTAAGCCATATTCGGCTGGATTTCTTGTCGCGAAAACAAGTTCAATAATGTATTTCTCTAGAGTCTCAGAGATGGTGATTTCGTTAATTTCCTTGCGGATTTTGGCGATATCTTCCGCATTTAAAACGGTTTTGGGCTCGTAATTGAAATCCATATTGGACTTCTGGCGCATCACCGCTAATTCCTGGTCTTTGTCTAGGTAATTCAAGAATACCTTGAGCATAAAACGGTCTACTTGCGCCTCTGGAAGCGGGAAAGTGCCCTCTTGTTCCACAGGATTCTGAGTGGCTAATACTAAGAACGGTTTGTCCAAAGGATAGGTCGTATCTCCGATCGTTACCTGCTTTTCTGCCATCGCTTCTAGAAGCGCTGATTGCACTTTTGCTGGGGCACGGTTGATCTCATCTGCTAGGATGATTTGCGCGAAAATGGGTCCTTTTTTGACCTCAAATTCGGATTTCTTCGGATTATAAATCATTGTCCCCACTAAATCCGCGGGTAACAAATCCGGAGTAAATTGGATACGGTGGAAATGTAAGTCGAGAATTTTAGCTAAGGTGTTAATCGTTAACGTCTTCGCTAAGCCAGGCACCCCTTCTAACAGGACGTGTCCGCCTGTAAAAAGACCCACTAATAAGCGATTAATAAGGCGTTCCTGGCCAATGACCACTTTGCCCATTTCGTCAATGACGGCCTGAATTTTTTCTCTCGAGTTCATATTACTGCAATTTCTTGTACCGAATACGTTTAGGCGTTGTATCCCCTAAGCGTTTCTTACGTGATTCTTCGTATTCTGAATAATTTCCTTCAAACCAAGTCACCTGTGAATCTCCTTCAAAGGCTAAAATATGCGTAGCAATACGGTCTAAGAACCAACGGTCGTGGGAGATGACTACCGCACAACCCGCGAAGTTTTCTAGACCTTCCTCTAAGGCACGAAGCGTATTGACGTCCAAATCGTTGGTCGGCTCATCGAGCAATAACACGTTTGCACCTTCTTTCAACATCATCGCTAAGTGAACGCGGTTACGCTCTCCACCAGAAAGCATACCGATTTTCTTCTCTTGATCCGCACCGTTAAAGTTGAATTTGCTGACATAGGCGCGTGCGTTTGATTGCTTGCCGCCTAACATCACCCAATCATTGCCGTCAGAAATGGTTTCAAACACCGATTTCTCTGCTATTAATTGGTTGTGTTCTTGATCGACATAAGCTAATTTAACTGTTTCACCTACCTCGAAAGTACCCGCATCAGGCTGTAACTTATCGGTAATCAGATTAAATAAGGTCGTTTTACCCGCACCGTTTGGCCCAATAATTCCGACAATACCGGCTGGAGGAAGCGAGAAGCTCAGGTTTTCGTACAATAATTTGTCGCCAAACGATTTCGAAACGCCCTGTACCTCGATCACTTTATTTCCTAAACGAGGACCCGCTGGAATGAATAATTCCAACTTGTCTTCTTTCTGTCTGTTCTCTTCTGAAAGGAGTTTTTCGTACGCTCCAATACGTGCTTTGGACTTCGCCTGACGTGCTTTTGGCGCCATACGTACCCATTCTAACTCGCGCTGCAAGGTCTTTTGACGACGAGATTCCGTCTTCTCTTCTTGCGCTAAACGGTTTTGCTTTTGCTCTAACCAAGACGAATAGTTTCCTTTCCATGGAATACCCTCGCCGCGATCTAGTTCTAAAATCCAGCCTGCCACGTTATCTAAGAAGTATCTATCGTGGGTTACGGCGATCACGGTACCTTTGTATTGACGTAAATGCTGCTCTAACCAATCTACGGATTCCGCATCCAAGTGGTTAGTCGGCTCATCTAATAAAAGGACATCCGGCTCTTGTAATAATAAGCGACAAAGCGCCACACGGCGTTTTTCACCCCCTGAAAGGGTGCTCACTAAGGCGTCAGACTGTGGACAACGCAAGGCATCCATCGCTTTTTCTAAACGCGTATCTAATTCCCAGGCATTGAAATGATCTAGTTTCTCTTGGACCTCACCTTGGCGCGCTAATAATTTATCAAAATCAGCATCTGGATCCCCAAAAGCTTCATTAATCTCATCGAACTCCTTTAACAGGTTCTTGATTTCTACCACCGCCTCTTCAACGACTTCGATCACCGTTTTGTTCGGATCTAATTGCGGTTCTTGCTCTAATAAACCTACCGTATAGCCAGGAGAAAATACCACATCACCGGTGTAGGATTTGTCGATTCCTGCGATGATACGTAGTAAAGTGGACTTTCCGGAACCGTTAAGACCCAAGACGCCAATTTTTGCCCCGTAGAAAAAGGACAAGTAAATATTTTTTATGATGGTCTTTTGAGGAGGGATGACTTTCGACACACGCTCCATCGAAAAGATGATAGTTTCGTTACTCATTAAATTTTATTTTTATACAACCCACAAATATCGCAATTTTTTAAATAAATTAGAGGTGTATTAAGATTAAAGATTAACATTTGAGCCAAAGCACCTGCTTGAAGCTCTTTCTTTAAAACATATGAGCCAGCCTACATCAAACAAGTTTGGATT
>CAILUB010000034.1 GCA_903837305.1 uncultured Cytophagaceae bacterium | reverse complement strand
GTTTAGACGAGGCAGCCGCACGTGGTGTCCAATTGCGTGGCATTATGTTAGGTTCACATGGATTATTTACGTGGGGCGATACATCCTACGAATGTTACCTGAATACATTAGAAGTCATCGAAAAATGTGCGGAATACATTGAATCGAAAACTGCGAACGTTTTTGGAGGAGCTCGTATGTCATCCTTTTCTCCAGAGGAGCGCATTACTAAGGCAGCTTCCCTGGCACCCGTTTTGCGCGGTTTCTGTTCCTCTCATGTGCAAATGGTTGGTCATTTCTCGGATGACGAACGCGTGTTGCAATTCATTAATTCGAATGATTTAGGCCGTTTAGCTCCTCTAGGAACCTCTTGCCCAGATCACTTCTTGAGAACGAAAATTTCACCATTGGTACTAGGATCGGATGTTTCAGTAGAGGCTTTGACTCCCTTGTTTGCCGATTACCGTCAGATGTATGGAGCTTATTATGATTCTTGCAAGCACGCGAATTCTCCAGCCATGCGTGATCCGAATCCCGTGGTGATTTTATACCCGGGTGTGGGGATGTTTACGTTTGCTAAAGACAAGCAAACCGCCCGCGTGGCCTCTGAATTTTATACGAATGCCATCAATGTCATGCGTGGGGCGGAGGCTATTTCTTCCTACACGTCCTTACCTCGTCAAGAGGCTTTTGATATTGAATATTGGTTACTGGAAGAAGCAAAACTTCAACGCATGCCGAAGCCAAAAGCTTTGTCAGGACGTGTGGCGTTTGTCACAGGATCCGGAGGTGGGATCGGTAAGGCGATTGCCAAAAAGATGGCTCAAGAAGGCGCCTGCGTGATTCTAAATGATGTGAATGCAGACCGTTTAGCGGAGGCGAAAGCCGAGTTTATTGGTTTATTCGGTAAGGACGTCGTTTCGACAGTGGTTGCCGATGTGACCAATCAAGAATCGATCGAAGCAGCGATGAAGCAAGCTTGCTTGGATTTCGGTGGGGTTGATTTGATTGTGAACAATGCGGGTATCTCTATTTCCAAAGGAATCCTAGAACATACGCAGGCCGACTGGGACAAATTATATGACATCTTAGTGAAAGGGCAATATTTAGTTTCGCAAGCGGCAATTGCCGTGATGCGCAAGCAAGGATTAGGTGGCGATATCGTGAACATTGTTTCTAAAAATGCCTTCGTGGCAGGTCCGAATAACGTAGGTTATGGTTCAGCGAAAGCAGCTCAGGCACACATGACACGTTTATTAGCTGCCGAATTAGGACCGGATCACATTCGCGTGAACACGGTTAATCCTGATGCGGTAATTGCTGATTCCAATATTTGGGCAGGCGGTTGGGCTGAAGGTCGCGCTAAAGCCTATGGAATTACCGTCGCTGAATTGCCAGCGTATTACGCGAAAAGAACCCTATTAAATGAATCTATTTTACCGGACGATATAGCCAATGCGTGTTTTGCATTCGTGGGAGGCTTGTTGAAAAAGTCAACCGGAAATGCCTTGAACGTGGATGGCGGTGTTGCCGCAGGATTTTTAAGATAGCATGATGAACATTTCGAACCATAATGATGCTTTATTGGCGGGGCACAACCGCCGCCTAGATTTCTTGAAATCCGAGGTAAATTTACCCGCAGGCATTTTACAGAAATTAAAAGATTTCCAAATAGCTATTCCATCCTGGGCCCTAGGTACGGGAGGAACGCGTTTTGGCCGGTTCTCCGGCGGAGGCGAACCCCGTAATTTGGAAGAAAAAATTGCCGATGTCGGTTTGCTACATGCGTTAAATCAATCCTCTGGTGCGATCTCCTTGCATATCCCATGGGATATTCCTACGGATCCCGCGGCGATTCGTTTGCTAGCTGCACAACACGGTTTAGCCTTCGACGCGGTGAACTCGAATACCTTTCAAGATCAAGCAAATCAAACGCACTCGTATAAGTTCGGATCTTTGCAACATGTTTCTGCGGCCACTCGGAAACAGGCGATTAATCATAATATTGAGGTAATTAAGCACGGTGTTTCGCTCGGCTCAAAAGCCTTAACCGTTTGGTTGTCAGATGGTTCTTGTTTTCCAGGTCAGCTGAATTTCCGTCACGCTTATGAGCGCACGGTGGATAGTTTGCGGGAGATTTATGCAGCTTTGCCAGCCGATTGGTCTTTGTATTTGGAATACAAAGCCTACGAGCCGAACTTCTATTCGACCACCGTGGGTGACTGGGGTGCGTCATATTCGATGGTGAATAAATTAGGCCCACAAGCGAAAACCTTGGTGGACTTAGGGCATCATTTACCCAATGCGAACATCGAGCAAATCGTTTCGATTCTTTTGATGGAAGGGAAATTAGGTGGTTTCCACTTTAACGACTCGAAATACGGCGATGATGATTTGACAGCCGGCTCGATCAAACCATACCAGTTGTTCTTGATTTTCAATGAATTGGTTGACGGAATGGATGCGAAGGCAATGAATCATGCGAAAGATGTAGGTTGGATGATTGATGCTTCACACAACGTAAAAGACCCGTTAGAAGATTTATTGCAATCGGTGGAGGCAATTCAAATCGCCTATGCACAGGCTTTATTGGTTGATCGAAAAGCGTTAGAGGAAGCCCGTGAAGCGAATGATGTGGTGCGTTGTCAGGAGATATTACAAGCCGTATTCCGCACCGATGTACGCGCTTTAGTGGCGCAAGCACGATTGGAATTAGGCGGAGCTTTGGATCCAATTGCTTTGTTCCGTGAGGAGAAAATGCGTGATCAATTAATCAAGGCACGTGGTGCGAAAACGGTAGCGACGGGATTGTAATATGAGTTTGAGAACACCTGTCATCGCGGTATTTGACATTGGGAAGACCAATAAAAAGGTTTTTCTGTGGAATACGGCGTTTCAGATTGTTTTCGAGAAGCAGCAAAACTTTACTGAGATTGCGGATGAGGATGGTTTTGCTTGCGAGGATCTTTCTGCTTTGCAGCAATGGATTGTATCCACTTTCACCGAGCTCTGCCAAATGCCCGAATTCGAACTAATTGGTTTGAATTTCTCCGCTTATGGCGCATCGTTTGTGTATGTGGATCGCACGGGAGAGCCTGTTGCGCCTTTGTATAATTATTTAAAACCTGTTAGCTCACCATTTCCCTATTCGGATTTCGGGGGTGAAGAAGAATTTGCCCGCAAAACGGCATCGCCCATTTTAGGGAATTTAAATTCGGGATTGCAGGTTTATGGTTCGACTTTCAAGCCTTTTTGGCCAGAGGTTTTCACAGCTTTACATTTCCCTAATTACCTTGCTTCCCTGTTTACGGGTAAGTTTTTATCTGAGATTACGTCCATTGGCTGTCATACGGCATTATGGGATTTCGACAAGGGTCAATACCATGCTTGGGTCTCATTTATTGAGGATAAATTAGCTCCGATATCTAGTGCGGCTAGCCTAGAAATTGATGGAATAAAATACGGTCTCGGATTGCATGATTCATCGGCGGCATTAGTCCCTTATTTGCGCAGCATATCAGCCGATTTTGTGCTTTTATCAACCGGCACCTGGTGCATTGCGATGCATCCTTTCAACGGATCTCCTTTGACTTCAACTGAATTAGCGAATGACGTATTATGTTTTTTACAACCAAACGGCAAACCCGTTAAAGCCTCTCGATTATTTGGAGGACATTTTCACGAAGAGCAGGTTGCGAGGATGGAGAAGCATTTCGGTGGTTCGTTCAAGGATTTGAAATTTTCAGACGGGGTCTATGAATTGAATCCTAGAGCATCCTCCGTTTTCGAATGTGCATTCGCCTCACGGGATTTGAATGATTTTCCAGATTTAGCTTCGGCTTATGACCAATTCATGGTAGATTTGGTAGGTCAACAAATCTTTAGTTTGAACTTGCTATTGAAAGATGCACCGGTCAAACAATTGCTTGTCGATGGCGGTTTTAGTAAAAATGAATGGTACATGCGTTTGTTAGCACGGGCCTTTCCAGAAATAGAAGTGTATGCCGCAGAGGTCGCACAAGCCAGCGCTTTAGGTGCGGCTTTACTAGTTTATGAGGGAGAAACCCCCAAGAATTTAATTCAATTGAAACGATATTAGGATGCGCGTTGCCCTGTTTGTTCCCTGTTACATTGACCAATTCTATCCTCAGGTTGCGGTGGCGAGTTTGGAATTGTTGGAGAAGCTGGGCTGCGAAGTGGTCGTTCCTACAGATCAAACCTGTTGTGGCCAACCCATGGCCAATTCGGGCTTTGCCTCATCAACGGTAGGTTGCGACGCGAATTTTACCCATAATTTTGAAGGTTTTGATTACATCGTAGGACCGTCAGGCTCTTGCGTATTGCACTTGAAGGAACATCATCCATCGGAAAAAATTCGGAATTCGGTTTATGAGATTTGTGAGTTTTTGACGGACGTACTTCGCATAACGACTTTATCTGCGAAATTTCCACATCGTGTCGGATTGCACCAAAGTTGCCACGGACAGCGCGGCTTGCATTTAAGCTCTATGTCGGAGCGCAACGAAAAGCCTTTTTCGAAATTACAAGATTTACTCTCCCTTGTGAATGGTGTCGAAGTCGTAATGCCTGCGCGGGAGGATGAATGTTGCGGTTTTGGCGGTACCTTCTGTGTGACGGAAGAAGCCGTTTCGGTTAAGATGGGTCAGGACCGTATCAAAGAACACGATGCGAATGACGTGGAATATATTACTGGAGCAGATACCTCGTGTTTGATGCATATGGAAGGAATTCTGCGACGTCAGGGATCTAAAGTTCAAGTAAAACACATCGTAGAAATATTGAATCATGCTTAGTCACTCAGAAGCTTCGGAGAATTTCATTGCAGATGCTGAGCGAACCGATTGGCATGATGAAACCTTGTGGTTTGTGCGTGCAAAGCGGGATAAGGCCTCCAAGGTTTTACCTGAATGGGAGGCTATGCGTGAACATGCCTCACAAATCAAGGACCATACCTTAGCGAATCTAGGTGAATATTTACAAGCTTTTGAGTCCAAAGCGATAGCTAACGGAATTCATGTCCATTGGGCCGCTGATGCCGCGGAACACAATGCGATTGTACATGGTATTATAGCCGCACAAGGATCAAAAACGATTGTCAAAAGTAAATCCATGTTGACTGAGGAATGCCATTTAAATGATTATTTGGCATCCAAAGGCATCGAAGTCGTCGATACCGATTTAGGGGAACGCATTGTTCAGTTTAGAAACGAAGCACCTAGCCATATTGTATTGCCCGCGATTCACTTGAAGAAGGAGGATGTGGGGGAAACCTTTCACCAACATTTAGGAACGCCAAAAGGAAATAAGGATCCACAGTTTTTAACGGAGGCGGCGCGCCAACACTTAAGAGGTCATTTCTTGGCCTCTGAAGTAGCCATTACTGGAGTGAATTTTGCGGTAGCAGAAACGGGCGAATTTGTAGTTTGCACGAATGAGGGGAATGCGGACATGGGCGCACATTTAGCTAAAGTACACATTGCTTGTACGGGTATCGAAAAGATTATACCTAAACGAGCCGATTTAGCGGTGTTTTTGCGTTTACTTGCGAGAAGTGCTACAGGACAATTAATCACGACCTATTCATCGCACTTTCACAAACCACGCGAAGGGCAAGAGATGCACATCGTATTATTAGACAACGGTCGTACGCGTCAGCTCGCCGATCCGAAATACAAGAATTCATTAAAATGTATCCGCTGCGCGGCTTGTTTTAATACCTGTCCGGTGTATCGTAGGAGTGGCGGACATAGTTATCACCAACCGGTTGCAGGACCTATCGGATCTATTTTAGCGCCCAATATTGATAAAAAAGCCAATGCCGATTTACCTTTTGCAAGCACGCTGTGTGGTTCTTGTTCGAACGTTTGTCCAGTGAAAATCAATATCCATGAGCAATTGTGGTTTTGGCGGCAGGATTTAATGGAGGCGGGATTAGCACCGGCAGGAAAAACGATTGGAATGAAATTAATGGCATTCACATTAGCAAACCCGGTGATATACCGAGTAGGAGGATCGCTTCTGCGACGCTTCTCCCACTTGTTAAATACACGATTAAACCCTTGGTACAAGCAACGGGAGATGCCAGTGGCCCCTAAAGAAAGTTTTCAAGAATGGTATAAGAAACGATGAGCGCAAGAGATCAAATTTTAAGGAAAATTGAGCCACTTGAACCAGTGAATCATCCAGGTGATTTTAAAGGTGCATCAATTGATTTTGATTTTAGAGCCTCTCTAGAAGTGGTGGGTGCGCGAATTATGACTAAAGAAGAATTAGAAATAGTATTTCCAGGTAGACGTCGATATGATAAAACGTTGGATGGATTGAGTTTAGCAGAGGTGGAGGTGCTGGAGATTGATGGAGAATTTGTGGTGGCAGAAAATGGGGCGATTTGGTTGACAGAAGAGGCGATGCCTCATCGGGTGGCGCCATTCATTTGCCAACATTTAGTGATTAATGTAAAGAAAATTGTTCCGAATATGCATGCGGCATACGAGGAATTAAAAAAACCGAATTCGAGCTTTGGTTTATTTTTAGCTGGTCCTTCGAAGACCGCCGATATTGAGCAATCGCTCGTGATAGGTGCGCATGGTGCACGAAGTTTGACGGTGGTAATCCACCCATAATTTTGTATTTTTGCCTCCTATGAAGCAAATCGCCTTATTTTTCTTTTTCTTCGTTTATTTAACGGCGAACGCAGTGGAGGGAACAAAGGAGAAAATCCAACGCTACAAACCCTTCATTGATTCTTTGTCATCAGTGTATGGAATACCCGCTAAATTAATCATTGCAGTAGGGATTTGTGAATCGGGTTTTGGACAATCTAAACAATCGATTAAACAGAATAATTACTTCGGTTTACGAGGTAAATATTCCAAAAAAAGTAAATCAAGCTACACACATTTTGCACGTCCTGAAGATAGTATAATTGCTTTTTGCGAGGTTTTGGCCAGCAAAAAATACTATCCAAATTTAAAGGGTGATCCAGATTCGATGAAATGGACCAGAGCGATGGCAAAGGCACGCTACGCGGCGAATGCAAATCGTTGGATAAGCTTAATGAAAAAATCTTTTGTGCGGATAGATTAAGGATAGATTAAGATGAAAAGGTTTTATTTGTTTTGGGCAGCTCTTGGTTTCATTTTAGCGTGTTCTGCGCTGTATTTGTATAGTTATATTCCTAGCACGTATTTAATAGCGGATCAAGAAATCAAGAAGTTATTCGAGATAGAAACACCCGTGGAACAGGTTTCACAAATCATCGAGGTGGCGAAAATTGACACCATTCCTACGTATGTAGTTCCTAAGGATACAGCAAAAATGGTTTACTCTGACATACCAGAGCCTGTTTTGCCTGATTCTAGCCTAAACGATTCTACGCGCCATCGGGTTATCTTAATTGGAGATTCTGAAGCGGGAGGATTAAAAAATGTATTAAATGATTATTGCCAAAGTAACGGTCACAAGCTAGTCGCCACCGTAGAATGGGCATCAGCCACTACGTTGAACTTTGCAAAGTCGGATACCATTTCTAAAATTATCAAACGCTACCGACCTACTTTCGTTTTTGTTTTATTTGGGCTTAATGAAGTTTTAGCAAAGGACTATCTGACAAGAAAAGCACTCGCTAAATCCTTTCATAAACGATTAAACGGCCTTCCTTACGCCTGGATTGGTCCTACGAATTGGGGGTATGATTATGTGGTCTCGGATGCATTTCAGGCTGCCGCGGATTCTGCGGCCTTTTTCTCCTCGAAAAACTTAGTTTTACCTAAAGCAACGGACGGTAGACATCCATCCTTGCCTGGTTATCGAATTTGGATGGGAAATGTGGCGAATTGGTTACAAGAATCAAGTCGTTGGAAGATGCGGATGATGCCACCGGGACGTTTTGGGTATCCTAAAAAATACAAAGCTATTGTGTTAAATGCAGCAGATTACAGAGGTTATTGAAAAGGCGATAGGGTCGATCCCATTTGAGCAGCTCCTTCGTGAATTTATGCTGTATTCCACGAAAGAGCCTTGGTTTTTCACGGAGTTTTCTTTCCTATTTGTCTTCGGCCTTTTTCTGTTTTTCTATGCGATTCTATTTACCCAAAATTCATTGCGTAAGATTTATTTAATCGCCTTTAGTTTATTCTTTTATTATAAATCGAGCGGCCCTTTTTTAGTGCTATTTTTGTTTCAAATTGTCATTGACTTTTTTTTCGCTCGGAGAATCGATCGAACGGAGGGAAGCACCAAAAGGGTTTGGGCCACGTTCGCTGTTCTCTTTAGTTTATCATTTCTACTCTACTTCAAATACGCTAACTTTATTTTAGCGAACACCAATTGGCTCTTGTTAACCCATTTCGAACCGGTGGATTTATTTCTGCCCATCGGGATTTCATTTTACACATTCCAATCGATATCCTATGTAGTGGACGTATTTCGCGGGGAGATTCGGTCCTCTAAAAGCTTCCTCGATTATGCCTTTTATATGACCTTCTTTCCTCATTTAGTGGCAGGTCCCATCGTTCGGGCCAAGGATTTTTTAGGCCAAATTAATTCTCCTGAAAGCCCTGATGCGCGTCGCTACAAAGAGAGTTTGTTTCGCATTATTTCGGGACTTTTAAAGAAACTTTTAATTGCAGATTATCTGGGAAAATATGTCGATATGGTTTTCGATAACCCGGCATTTTACACCGGAGGAGAGAATATTTTAGGGGCCATTGCTTACAGTTTCCAGATCTATTTTGACTTTTCAGGTTATTCAGATATTGCCATTGGTTTAGCATTAATGTTAGGTTATCGCTTGAAGGAAAATTTTGATAACCCCTATGGATCGTCCAATGTGACTGAATTTTGGCGCAAATGGCACATTTCTCTGTCTTCCTGGTTGCGAGATTACATCTACATTCCATTGGGTGGAAATAGAAAAGGTAGCTTTAATACCTATGTTTTTTTGTTTTTGACGATGTTAATTGGAGGTTTTTGGCACGGGGCTAGTTGGCAATTTATTTTTTGGGGTGCAGCACATGGATTAGCGCTAGCCTTTCACAAATCGCTGCATAAATACCTGCCGAATGGACGTTTGATGGATTTTCTGGGCGGTATAATCACTTTTATATTTGTCACTTTCTGTTGGATTTTCTTCCGAGCCAGGGATTTTGATACGGCCCTCATTATGCTGAATCAAATGTGTACACTTACTTCTGAGGTGGATTTTAGGAGTTTTTGGTTTTCTAGAAATGAACTCGCTATCTTGCTAATCGGGTTATTAATGTGGATAATACTTCCATCAAACTGGAAGCAAAAAGGCTTTGAAGCAAGCTTTTATGTCCCTTCTTTTTTTTGGTTTATCTTTTTATTAATCGCATTACAGCTTATTATTCAATTTCGTGACACCTTAGTTCAACCCTTTATCTACTTTCAATTTTGAGGTATCTCGTCTTTTTTTTCTGGATGTCAGCACTGCCTCTTTTTGCCAAAGTGGATTCAGTCCAAGTTTGCCATTCCTGCAATGTCATTCAACGGGATTCAGACCTAAGCACCTTAGCAACAAAATGGAAATCTGGCACCTTAAAGGTGCTTCAACTTGGAGATTCTCATGTTCAGATTGGCCATTTTTCAACAGAGATAAAACGATTATTGCAGGTTAAGCAATCAGGCATTCAATTTCCGTATAGTCTTGCCAAAAGTGTCGATGGTCGCATCTTTAAATCAAAAGCGGTAGGTCGCTGGGAAGGGACTTCAATTTTACAGCCATCCACAGGTTGGAATATAGGATTAGCGGGTTATGCCGTCTCTACGCGTGATAGTGCGGCTCAGATTCAGTTTGTTTTAAAAGATTCGCTAGCAAACCTTAATCGAATTCGCATTTTGGCTACTGCAGATTCCTGTTCGATGGAGCCAAATTTAGGTCCTAGTTTTAAACTTTCCCGGCGGGTAACTAGTGGCAAATTTACATTTTGGGATTTTGAAAGCGCTGAAGAGTTGCGCCAATTTTCTCTAAGCCTACAAAAAAGTTCAGCCTCACAAGATGTGTTTACCTTGCATGGACTTGAGATTTTTTCGGATCAAAAAGGTATTGAATACCTAGACCTAGGAGTAGCGGGAGCACAATTTACGCACCTTAAATCGCGGGGAAATTTGGTTTTAAATCACATTGAAATCTTGAAGCCTGATCTGATTATATGTTCTTTTGGTACCAATGAAGCCTACAATGCAAACTGGAAAAGCGAATCGTACCGTCAGGCGCTTCAAACATTTATGCAAGAAGTGAAAGCCAAATCACCTGAAACCGTTTTTCTTTTTACTAGTCCTCCAGATACTCGTAGTCAAAAACGTATTCCGAAATACCAACAAGAAGTCGTTCAAGCCTTAGCTGAAATTCCAGCACCTTTTTATGACTTGAATCAAGTGATGGGTGGGTTTGGATCAAGTGAGGAGTGGGTAAAAAATGGGTGTTTTTTAAAGGATCAATTGCACCTAACCAGAGAAGGGTATCAATTACAGGCAAAATTATTTGTTTTGGCCCTATTCAAATCTTGGGGAGACCTTCCAGCTTTCGAAAGTTTGCAAAATCAAGTGAATCAGCACACAGTCAGCATTGGAATTCCTAAATAATTCCTATATTTAGTGCAAAACCTGTTTACACATGTCAGTTTCAAGAAGAAAATTTATAGAACAATCTGTTCTAGGTTTGGCCGCGTTCAGCATTGTGCCACGCCACGTATTAGGAAAGGGCTTTTTAGCGCCTTCTGATCAATTAACGAAAGCGATTATAGGTACCGGAGGAATGGGCCGAGGACACATACCTTATGCAGGTACTCGGGTGGTTGCGCTATGCGATGTAGACAAAAAAAATCTGCAGCTTGGTTTAGATAAAGTCGAGAAGGGTGTTAAATCATTCCACGATTACCGGGAGATGATTCAGTTGCCTGAAGTAGATATTGTTCACGTGGCCACTCCGCCTCATTGGCACGGAATCATGGCAGCGGATGCAGCGAGAGCGGGAAAAGATATTTGGTGTGAGAAGCCAATGACGCGTACAATCGGGGAGGGAAAACGCTTGAAAGAGGCCGTTCAGCAACATGGTCGTATATTTCGATTAAATACGTGGTTCCGTTTTGAAGGCAACTTCTATGGAATGAACACTACAGTGAAGCCGATGAAGAAGGTGGTGGATTCGGGCCTTTTAGGCTGGCCATTGAAGTTTACGGTGAGTAAGCATACAGGTTTTGATTGGAAATTTTACTGGGTAGGGAAGACAGACTTGACACCGCAGCCAGTGCCTTTGGAATTAGATTATGAAAGTTGGTTAGGGCCTGCGCCATATAAGCCTTATAATGTACATCGTACCCACCAAACCTTCCGAGGTTATTGGGATTATGATGGAGGTGCTTTAGGCGATATGGGACAACATTACTTGGACCCGATTCAATATATGTTGGGTAAGGATAATGAGTCTCCTGTTTACATCGAAGTGGATGCACCCGTGCAAGACAAAGATGCAGTTGGTATCTTTAATCGCATTACGTATACCTATGCTGATGGATGCCAAATCGTCTTAGATGGAGAAGCAAAAGACGAAAAAGTCGCCTATATTGAAGGACCTAAAGGGAAACTGTACCGGAATATGCAGTCAGATATTCCAGATTTGCAAAAGAAATTAGCCGAGTTTCCGGACCCAGTGATGCAGCAAACAGATTTTGTCGATTCAGTAAAAAATCGCAAGAAATTTGCCTTGAATGAAGAAAATGGGTACCGTTCTTGCACCTTGATAAACCTCGGTTTAATTGCAATGAGGGTACACCGAAATTTAAAATTCGATCCAATCAATCAAGTAATCGTAGGGGATGATGAGGCAAATCGCCTAATGGATCAACCGATGCGCGCACCTTATATTTTGTAAAATGATGAGATACCTACTTCTATTTTTATTGATAAGTTCAGCTGGTTTCGCGCAAGATGCGAGTCGGGTAGAACAAAATCGCTTACGTTCCTTAGCAGAGAAAGGAGATTTTAAAAGTCTGAAATCAGCTGCTTATGCCTTGAAAGGCGCTTATGATCCTACGCAAGTCACCGAATCTTTCATTAAATCCATTTCGAAAAACAAGGCAGAATTGATGGCTTACTTGGCGATTGGATTAACCGAAAATGCGGAAATGATGACTTTGAGTCATTTGGATGCAGCTGTTTGGTTATCTAGCTTTAAGTCGTCGAGACCACAAGTTATGGCCTTTATTCTTAAAAATTACTTAAGCGCTCCGCGCGACTTGATAGCATTGAAAGTAGCTTCTAAATCTTGGGATGCGAATCACCAGAAAGCATTTATAAAAGCGATCGGTATTTATAAAGCCTCTTGGGCCATTTCTGCAATGCCTGCTGGATTTACTTCAGAAAAGGCCTTGGCGATGTTACAAGCGGGTGGTGTAAATAACCTAGCGACTGTTTGGTCCATGTTAGCTTCTTTAACCGAGGCTCAGCTAGAAATTGCTGATTATTCCACCTCTTTAAAAGCGAATGATTTCTTTAAAAAGGCATTAGAAACGTATGAAAATGCGAGTTTAGCACAAAAATCAGTCTTATTAGTTTATGGTTCATCCCGTCAATGGCCAGAGGTAAAGCCCTTGGTTTGGCGATCGGTTCAATCTAATTTGCCTACGCGGGCTGTTGCGTATTATGCCTTACCACATTGGACGGGTGTGGCAGATTTTGATATTATTGCGGGCAAGTTAGGGCAAGCCGAATTAGCTTCAGAGGTAAAGTCTCTTCAGTTAGCGATGACTAACATCACGAAACAGGATGGGACTTTAAATAGCAAAATAACGGCGTTTGCCATAAAAGCCAGTCAAAAAGCGAATTGGATTCCCTTCGTACAAGAAATGGAGAACTTGGGCTGGTTATATGCTGAAGCCAAAAAAACGAAAAATGAAGAGGCTATCCGCGCCTATGCACGCATTAAT
>CAILUB010000033.1 GCA_903837305.1 uncultured Cytophagaceae bacterium | reverse complement strand
TCACTTATCTTAACCGACGGAAGCAACTTCAAAAAATCAGCCTACGGGACCATCTCTTATTTACCAGCCGCCTTCGGAGGTGTAGTCGCATCCATCGTCATTCGCGATCTATTAGACGAGCCGATACCGATGGAGAAGAAACTTAAATTACCCAAAAAGAATGATCAAAATAGGCGTAATTAATGTGTCTGACCGGGCTAGTGCGGGTATCTACGAAGATATTCCAGGCAAGGCCGTGGTCGAATTATTAAAAGAATACCTGGAATCTGATTTCGAGGTAGTCTACGCCGTCGTACCTGACGAACAAGACCAACTAGAGGCGAAGATGATCCAGATGTCAGAAGAGGTCTGTCTATTAATAACAACAGGTGGAACTGGACCCGCCTTACGCGATGTCACTCCAGAAGCGACTGAGGCCGTTTGCCAAAAGATGATGCCGGGCTTCGGTGAATTAATGCGCTCCGTGAGCCTTCAATATGTTCCTACCGCTATCCTAAGCCGTCAAACAGCGGGTATTCGTAACCAGACCTTAATCTTGAATCTACCCGGAAAACCGAAGGCCATTAGACAATGTTTGGAGGCTGTTTTCCCGGCTATCCCCTATTGTATCGATCTGATCGGTGGACCATTTTTGGTGTGTAGGGAGGAGAATATGAAGGCTTTTAGGCCAAAGTAGTCCGAAGGGCTATTTTCAAAGTTCAAAGTTCAAAGTTCAAAGTTCAAATCTGATCTTTGCTCTTTGAAATAAATGGTGAATGATGAATGGTCAATGATGAATGATTATTTACCATTTACCGCTTACCATTTACCATCATTTTTCATTTGCTAACAACATCCCATACAACCTCTCCGTCACCTCACCCCTTTTCCCATCACCTATCTGTTTCCCATCAATAGAAAAAATAGGTAATACGCGCTTCGTACTTCCGGTGGTGAAGATTTCATCTGCGTTCATGAAATCTTCTAGTGAGCAAGCACCTACCCGAACTTCATAAACGGAGGACGCTAATTCAATCACCTTTTTACGCGTGATTCCTTCTAAAATATGGTCTATAGGAGTGTGAATCACCCCATCTTTGACATAAAACAAATTAGAGCGCGAGGACTCTGAAACGCCAAATTCAGGTGTATAATAGATCAAATCATCGCCTCCTGCCGCTCGAACCGCTGGCATTTCGCGTAGAGCAAAGGCATAATTTAATGATTTGATATCCGCCATTTCGCGCTTGTACTCCCGACTCATTAAACGCATGCCGGTAGTAGGCTCCGCAAAAGAGAATACACCCGGAAAAATATACAATTCGGACTCCCCTACCGGATCAAATCCATTCAAACTGAAACCGGCCGTTAAAACTAATTTAACACCCAGGCAAGGATCGACGGACTGCGACGCAATCTCATTAATCAAAGTAGCTAGCGATTCTTTAGAATAGCTATGCGACAAACCCATTTTTGAAGCTGAACTCAAAAAACGATCCAAATGATCCGACATAAAGATGGGTTTTCCATCCATGATGCGAAAGAAATCGAAGATGCCAAAGCCGCGCAAGAAACCGACATCCTTAACAGAAACGGTCACCTTTTCGGGGTCTTGCCAAGTACCGTTATAATAAATGGGATATGCCATTTTGTTGTAGTTTTTTGACTAAATGTATCGTTTCTTTGGCCTGTATCACATCGTGCACACGCAAAATAGACGCACCTTGCAATAAGGCAACCGTATGCAATACCGATGACCCATTCAATGCCTCATCAGCTGAAATACCTAATTCTTTCCAAATCATGGTCTTGCGCGACAAACCTGCTAAGATGGGCGCTCCTAATAATTTGAAGGAACGAAGATGAGCCAGTAAAGTATAATTATGATCCAACGATTTAGAAAAACCAAAACCTGGGTCTACAATCAAATCCTTGAAGCCGCGCGAACGTAGCTCCTGGACTTTTGGCAATAAATCGTGTAATACCTCCGCCACCACATTTTGATAGTCAGGCACTTCGTGTACTTGTTCGAAACGCCCCACACTGTGACTCAGAATATAGGGAACTTGATTTTCGACAATATAATCGAACACGCCTTCGTCCATTTGACCGGCACCGATGTCATTAAAAAGATGTGCCCCCGCCGCGAGAGCTGCCTTAGCAACCGCCACACGGTAGGTATCTATGGAAATAATAACAGATGGATATGCCTCAGAAATAGCAGAAATAATGGGACAAACCCGCTCAATCTCTTCCTCTGGACTCACCGGTGCAGCCCCGGGTCTTGTCGAATGACCTCCAATATCCAAAATCAAGGCACCGGACTCGATCATGGAGGATGCCTGTTGCAAAGCT
>CAILUB010000032.1 GCA_903837305.1 uncultured Cytophagaceae bacterium | reverse complement strand
CAGAGGCTGCCTTGTTAGCAGAACGTCATTTATTAGCGCACTTAGAAGGTGGTTGTAGCGTACCCGTGTATGGGCACGCGGTCGTTAAAGACAATCAATTAGCTTTGCATGCCGGCGTTCTTAGCTTGGATGGGGTAGAAAACATCTACCATTCTGCAGAGGGATCAGATCCAGCTATCCTGGGTAAAGAGGTCGCGATGGAGCTCATTCATTTAGGGGCACACCAATTATTACGAAAAATCAGACAGCAATTAGGCTCATGAAAAAACGCATATTAATCACAGGTTCTAATGGTTTATTAGGCCAAAAACTAGTCGAATTATTACGCACACAAGCGAATGTCGATTTAATCGCCACCGCTCGTGGAGCTAATCGTTTACCTGTGAGAGAAGGTTATACCTATGCGTCTTTAGATATTACTGTTCAAGACGAAGTCAACGAAGTATTCGACCAATTCAAACCTGAGGTAGTGATTCACACGGCTGCGATGACGAATGTCGACACCTGCGAGACAGATCGGGAAGGCTGTGATTTTTTAAACGTGGATGCTGTGGCCTTTTTAATTAAGGCTTGCGAAAAGTACAACAGCTATTTATGCCATTTATCGACTGACTTTATTTTTGACGGTGCAGATGGACCCTATACGGAAGAGGGCATCGCAAACCCCATCTCCTATTATGGCGAAAGTAAGTTGAAAGCAGAACAATTATTATTTGACTCTACCATTCGATGGAGCATTGCACGTACGGTTTTAGTCTATGGCATTGTGCCGGATATGAGCCGTTCAAATATTGTACTTTGGGTGAAGAAATCGCTTGAGGACGGCAAAACAATCCAAGTCGTAACCGATCAATTCCGTACGCCTACCCTAGCAGAGGATTTAGCGATGGGATGCTGGTTACTTTCCAAAGACGAAGTGGAAGGTATTTTCAATATCTCTGGCTCTGATTTCTTGACTCCCTATGAAATGGCTGTCATGACGGCTGATTATTATGGATTAGATAAATCTTTATTGCAAAAAGCAGATTCATCTACCTTCCAGCAGACGGCAAAAAGACCAGCTCGCACAGGCTTTGTGCTCGATAAAGCAATAAAAATCCTAGGTTATGCACCTAGAACTTTTCAAGAAGGTATCGCCCTAATGGCGCAGCAAGTAGCTGATTTAGTCTAAAGCTTCAGGATCTTCCATCATTTCATCCGCCATTGGATTTACCACCGGCAGATCTAAAAGAACAGGAGCCTCCTTTATCTTTCCAAAATCTTTATTTTCGTCTAACAAGGTCGTCCAAAGTAAGTCCTTCAATTCTTGAATTCCTTCTTGAGTCACCGATGAAATCAATAAAACAGGGATATCTTTAGGCAAACTTTCGCGCATTTCCTCCTCCATTTCAGGAATCGAAAGGTCCATCTTAGAGACCACGATCACGCGACGTTTTCCTAATAATTCTGGATTATATTTCTCTAATTCGCCCGTTAAAATTCGGTATTCTTCACCCCAGTTTTCTGCATCCGATGGAATCAAGAAACACAAAATCGAGTTACGCTCAATATGACGTAAGAATCTCAATCCCAAACCTTTACCTTCAGAAGCTCCCTCGATAATTCCGGGAATATCGGCTACCACAAAGGACTTTTCATCCCGGTATTCGACAACTCCTAATTGAGGCACTAATGTGGTGAAAGGATAGTCTGCAATTTCTGGAGTGGCAGCAGAAAGAACCGATAAAAGTGTTGACTTTCCCGCATTCGGAAAGCCCACTAAACCTACATCCGCTAACACTTTCAATTCCATCACCACCCACACATCTAGACCAGCTTCACCCGGTTGCGCGTGGCGCGGAGATTGGTTCGTAGAAGATTTAAAGTTGTGATTTCCTAGACCTCCACGACCACCGGGAAGGACTAAAATCTTTTGGCCTTCCTCCGTCACTTCCGCAATAAACTCATTCGTTTCCGCATTTTTCACGATAGTTCCTAAAGGCACTTGGATGAATACATCTTCGCCCTCAGCACCGGAACGACGTCCACCTTCTCCACCGTTTCCACTATCAGCAATAATATGCTTCTGGTATTTCAAGTGAATTAAGGTCCAAAGTTGCGTACTTCCTACTAGGTATATGTGACCTCCACGACCGCCATCGCCACCATCTGGACCACCTTTAGGCACGTGTTTTTCCCTCCGAAAGTGGGATGAACCGCTTCCTCCTCGGCCGGAACGCAGATTGATTTTAACGTAGTCAATGAAGTTAGTTGTCATTCTATTTGATTAATTATCCTTCGATAATGGCAATAATTTGAGAGAAAATCTCCTCAATTTCGCCAATACCATTAATTCCTGAGAATTTATTTTGAGCAGCGTAATAACCAGCTACTGGAGCTGTTTTTTCGCCGTATTCCTGCACGCGTTTGCGAATTAATTCCTCGTTTTGATCATCTGGACGACCAGAAGTCTTACCACGCTCCAACAAACGCTGCGTTAATTCCTCTTCGCTCACCTCTAACGCAATCATGTGATTAATCGCTAATTGATGACCTGCTAATAAGTTGTCCAAAGCTTGTGCTTGCGCCTCCGTTCTAGGAAAACCATCAAAAATAAATCCCGCTGCGTCCTTATTCTCGTTCAATTTATTCTCGATCATTCCGATCACAACTGCATCCGGAACCAAAATTCCTTGGTCCATCAATTTCTTCGCTTCTAAGCCTAAAGTTGTACCTGCAGAAATTTCTGCACGCAATAAGTCACCTGTAGACAAATGGATTAAACCGTATTTCGCAATTAATTTTGCGGACTGAGTGCCTTTGCCTGCCCCTGGAGGCCCGAATAAAACAAGATTAAGCATATAAATGTGGGTTAATTATTTCGAACCACAAAGGTAATCAAATCAGAGGCAAAAGCAGGGATTTTCTGCTATATTTGGCATAAAAAAGAGAGATGCTTTCAACCCAATTCGAAGAGATAATTCAGAAAAGACGTTCCAATAGACGCTACGACCCCACCGTAAAAGTGGACGACGCTATTATTGAGAGAAGCTTACAACGTTCCATTTTATCGCCTAACAGCAGCAATATGCAGCTTTGGGAGTTTTATTGGATTAAAAGTGAAGAAGAAAAGAAAGCTTTCCACCAGCTTTGTCTAGGACAATCCGCAGCAAAAGATACCGCCCATATGGTTGTATTCGTGACCCGCCAAGATCTTTGGAAACAAAGAGCAGCTTGGAACTTAAGCCGCGTAAAAGATTCCATTGAAGGTGAACCGACTAAAATGCAAAAAAGAGGTTTAGAGTATTATGGGAAGCTTATCCCACTCTTATACCGCAACGATATCTTTGGTATTTCTACCTTCATTCGTTGGAACATCTGTTTCTGGATGGGCTTGAAAAAACCGATGATGCGTTTTGGTGGAAAGGCAGATCAGCGTGTGATGGTTCATAAATCGTGTGGATTAGCGGCGCAAACGTTTATGCTTTCCATTGCAGCAGAAGGTTTCGAGTCCTGCCCTATGGAAGGTTTTGATGCACAGCGAGTAAAGAAACACTTAAAGCTGCCTGCTGGAGCGGAAATCAATATGATAATTTCAGTGGGTAAAGGAACAGAAGAGGGAGTGTGGGGACCACGTTTAAGAGTCCCTTACGAAGAGGTAGTACACGTACGCTAATTGCAGTCTACATCTACAATAATTTGAACGCCTTTGAAAGCTGGCTTCGTGCTGAGGGTATCTAATTCTTCGCGAAGCTGCTTTTTGAAGGCGGCTAAAGCCACGCCTTTCTCCAGCTTAATCAGAATTTCCATCGCATATTGATTTCGAATGCGTTCAATTAAAGGTTTTTCAGGACCTAAAACGCGTCCATTGCCAAATTTGACCTTCAACAATTGACCTAAATCCTTCGCCGCCGTTTCCACATTTCGTGCCTCGTAGTGCCGCATCACTAACTTAATCAAACGCGTAAACGGAGGATAATGATAGCCTTCGCGCTCGATCATCTCATCTGCATACAATTGCTCATAATTCCCCTCCAGAATATATGTAAACAGCCGATGGGTGGGTTGATTCGTTTGAATATACACCTGGCCCTGCACCTGGCGGCGACCAGCACGACCAGCTACCTGGGTGATTAATTGGAATCCTCTTTCGTGTGCTCTGAAATCCGGAAAGTTGATAATTTTATCTGCATCAAAGATGGCAACTAACGATAAACCCTCAAAATCAAGCCCTTTCGCTACCATTTGAGTGCCCACAAGAACATCCACCTGCCCCTTTTGGATTTCCGTTATCAAGGTATTAAACGCCGTTTTAGAACGTGTCGTATCTAGATCCATACGAGCTACACGTGCCTCTGGAAGGTGCAATTGCAATTCCTCTTCGAGTTTCTCTGTGCCGTAACCCATGGTTTTCATTTGAGCAGAACCGCAGGCTCCGCAGCGGTGAATCAGCGATTCATGGTGACCACAATAATGGCAACGCAATTCTTGCTCCCGAGCATGGTAGGTCAACGACACATCACACTGATGACACGTCGCAATCCAATCACAATCTTGGCATTGAAGGTAAGGAGAGTAACCGCGGCGGTTTTGGAACAATAAACTTTGCTTTCCTTGCTTCAGATTCTCTGCTAACACCTCGATCAAATCCACCGAGAATCCGCCTTTCATCTGCTTCATCCGGTTCGCATATTTCGTGTCGATCAAATGCATCGCCGGCAATTGTGCCGCCCCAAAACGTTCTTTCAACACCACAAGACCATACTTATCTTGTTTGGCCTGATAATACGTCTCCATCGATGGCGTGGCAGAACCAAGTAAGACTTTCGCCTTCTGCTGGTGCGCTAAAACAATTGCCACATCCCGCGCGTGATAACGCGGAGCCGGATCCGCCTGCTTAAAGGAGGTCTCATGTTCCTCATCGATAATAATCAGCCCTAAATTTTTAAATGGCAAGAACACCGAGGAACGAACACCCACTACAAAGGGATATTTCCCTTCCACGATAGATTTCCATACTTCTACCCGCTCGTTATCCGAGAATTTAGAATGGTAAATACCTACCTGCTCCCCAAAAATCCGCTTCAAACGGACCACAATCTGAGTGGTCAATGCAATCTCTGGCAATAAATACAAGACCTGATCCCCATTTGATAAGGCTTCCTGTATTAGCTTAATGTAAATTTCTGTCTTCCCTGAACCCGTAATTCCGTGTAATAACACGACATCCTTCTCTTGGAATTGACTTAAAATAGATTGATAGGCCTTTTCCTGGGGTGAATTCAACGTAAAGGTAGAAGGAACAAAATTTTCATCCGCCTCATCGAAGCGAGAAACGATCACGTCAAAAATTTCAAAAACCTGGTTCTTAACCAAAGTCTGTAACGAACTTTCCGATAAACCAGCTTGACTAAAACTGTTTTTAGCCAGGCCTTTTTGATTCGTTTCAGGGCTTCTTAAAACCGGGATGTATTGCAAATAATGCAATAATATCGCCATCTGCTTCGGTTTCTCCTCCAGCGACTGGATTAGATCCGAGAGCGCTAATTTATCTTCAAGACTAGCAGCCAAACGTATTTTGCGCTGCACTTTAGGCGTATAGCGATCCTTTAATTCATCAAAAATAATCACCGCATCTTTGCCTACTAAGGCCTTTATGAGGTGATAGGGGCTTTTGACTTCGGCGAATTTGGCTAACTCATCATAGGTCAATGCGCCTTTATCGCGTATTTCCACATAGATGGCTAACTCTCTATCCGTTAATGTTTCAGGGCTCGAAAATTCTGGATTCGCTTGTACCTTCGATTGACTGGAAATCTTCAAGCCGGCTGGCAATGCAACTTGAAATACTTCCCCTGGATAGCACATATAATAATCTGCCACCCATTGAAAAAGGGCAATCTGTGAAGATGTCACTAAGGGAACATCGTCCAAAATCTCTAATAAATATTTCGCTTGGTATTCTTTAGGTGGACTGTGGTGAACCGTGACAATCACACCAGTTAGGACTTTCTTCGTTCCGAAAGGCACCACCACCCGCAATCCAGGCTGAACAAATTCAGCCCATTCCCGAGGTACCCGGTACGTAAAATACCGAGGGATGGGAAGTGGAAGCAAGGCATCCACGAAAACCGTTTTCTCCTCCCCTATTTCCATCTCAAAGTCTGAATCAGGTGGATAGCATCTTTTTTTAGATACTGAATAACCGGAGCTAATGAATCATTTTTCGTCGCCGTATTAAAATAGACAGCGCCGCGTAAATAATGTTTAGTACTATCTGTGACAATAAACTGGAAGGAAGTGGCTACTTCACCTTCTAATTCGATTACGGCTGCCTTCCGTCCACTGGTGGTGGTTATAAACCCTTCGTCTATTCTGGTAGCTTTCATTTGATGTTTGGATGCCAAAATATAAGAATCCCGAATCATCTTCTGCAGCCTCTTAGAATCCTGAAGAACAGGTTTATACGTTAATTGAATAAAGGCATCCCAACGAGGATAGTAAATATACATCCAGTGCGGCTCAGCAAAATAGGTCGTATCTCTTTTTACCTCTGCCCACTGAGAAATCTCAAAACTAAAGGGATGGCCCGGCTCAAGCGTCCGGTATTGATGAGTTGGGATAGCAATTAAAGGAAATCCTTTAGGTCTTGGTAAAGACGTGCTTTCTTCCTCAGAGGCAGTTCCACAAGAAAACAAGGTCATCAAAAAACCAAGGAGCAAAAGACGCATATTCGCTTATTTTAAACCGTAATACGCTAAGATAGGATTTTGTATGGATTCAAACACTTTTTCCCGTAAAACAGGCAAATCTTCCATCGTTAAACCTAGGGTCTCTATAGGTGGATGAATCTCCACATGTAAAACACCTGGACGCATCAGTAAGGTGTCATCATCCATGATTTGGTGGTTATTATGAAAACTCATGGGAACAATAGGAACTTGTTGTTGAATCGCCATAATAAAAGCACCATCCTTTAGTGGACTTGCGAGGTAAGGGACATTTTTGGAGACGATCCCACCCTCCGGGAAAATAACAATACTTCTTCCTGATTGCAAAGCGCGAATAGAGCGATTTAATGAACTTGCTCGACTATTCTTATCTGCACGATCGACTAAAATATTCAAACTAGCATATAAATATCCAAAAAGTGGAATCTTCTTCATCGCATTTTTCCCCACAAAGGAGAAATACTGGCGAATAATCACCACCACCACCGCAATATCAACGTAGGAGAAATGATTCGCACAGAAAACATAGGTTTGCTTCGGATCTGGCTTAAAGTGATGCGTCACTTTTATGCGGATTCCCGCGAAAAGAAAAAAGAGTTGCCCCCACAGCCCGACAAGCCGATGAGCAACTCTTTTCCAAGATCGTCTTTGTAAGAAGACAAAGATCAACGGATATAATAACAAAAAGATCAGAACAAATACGAATCCTGCCCAGAAAGTGTACAGCCCTTTTAAACTAGATGAAAGCAAAGAACTTTTGTTTTTCATAATCTAAACGAGCGTCCTAAAACTAGGATTTACTCTACTACACCTAATTGAACTGTATTTGTTTTCTTGTCTTGATTCGCAGGAACCGATAATGTCGTCACGAAGATATCTCCCTTAGACAACAAGTTATCTTGCTTTAATTTGTCCACCATCGCTGCCACTGTTTTCTCTGCGTTACCAGTACCTGGATCGTAGAAGAACACACGCGCCCCCCACAATAGGCCCATCGTAGACATTAATTCTTTATTCGAAGTAAAGACAAACAAATCTGCTTTAGGACGGTGAGCCGACAAACGGAACGCCGTATAACCTGAATTCGTAATACATAAAATCGCTTTTGCTTTCGAGTCACGTGCTAAACGACATGCACCTGCGATTAAACGATCTTGTAATCCCACATTTTCAGAGGTAGAAGCACTTAACGAGTGATTCTTGAAGTAAATCGCTGCCTCATTTCCTTGTACAATTTCAATTTCATTTTGTTGTTGCTCCACGACTTCGTGAATGTGCGCCATCGTTTCTACTGCTTTCACTGGATAAGCTCCTGAAGCCGACTCACCACTTAACATCGTGGCAGAAGCTCCTTGCAATACGGCATTCGCTACGTCAGACGTTTCAGCACGCGTAGGCACTGGATTTGTAATCATGGATTCTAGCATCTGTGTCGCTACGATTACTGGCTTACCAGCAGCAGTACACTTCTCCACCATTACCTTTTGTAAATAAGGAACAACCGCTCCATCCATCTCCACACCTAAATCACCACGAGCTACCATGATGGCATCCGTCGCAGCAATAATCTCATCTAAATTATCAATCGCTTCTGGCTTTTCGATTTTCGCGATTACACGCGTATTCTTACCGTATGCCTTAATTTTTTCTTTAATATCCCAAATATCACTCGCCTTACGAACGAAAGAAAGCGCTACCCAATCCACTCCATGATCTAGACCAAAATACAAATCAGCCTCATCCTTAGGAGTCAAACAAGGTAAAGAAACCTTTGTACCTGGTAAATTAATTCCCTTTTTTGATTTCAAAATACCTCCATAAATCACCTCAGTGATTACCTCTTTCTTTACTTTATCTACTGAAAGTACTTTAACTTCTAAATTTCCATCATCCATTAAGATGCGCTCACCTGGATTCACATCTAAATACATTGAAGTATAGGTGGTACCTACTTTTTCTGATGTACCTAATAGATTTTCATCCATCGCAAAAATCAATTGTTGCCCTGCAACTAAAGGAACCCCATTATTCTCCACTAATTGCGTACGAATTTTAGGACCTTGTAAATCTTGAAGGATTGTGAGATTCAAACCCATCTCCTCTGAAATGGAACGAATCGTTTTTAAACGTTCTAAATGATCTTCATGTGTCCCATGAGAAAAATTTAAACGAAAAACGTTAACACCTGCATGAGCTAATTGAATTAATGATTCTCTTGATTCTGATGTGGGACCTACTGTGGCTACAATTTTTGTCTTGCGTTGATACGACATAATATGGATTAGATTCTATTGACGCTGCAAGTTACATCTATTACACAAAAAAACCACCAAATGGTGGTTTAAATTGATATTACAAGAGAAATACAGCTTAGTATTCCCAAAGACTACTCTCCAATTCAAGTAGTTTATTTTCGATCATTTGAGACTGCAATAAACTTTGTCTCTCCCCACCGAATAGATCAGATAAGAACTTGTCTTCGATATTACCTGTCTTCACAATACGTGCGCTGAACAATCGCAAATCAAAAGCATAAGCCATGTTTTTGTGCTGAAGATCATTCTGTGCATTGTACCAAATACAATCCGGATTATTTTTAAATAATTCGTATAAATCCTTGTATTTAAAGCTTGCAATAGGCTTATCAAATCCAGCGATCGTTTTAGAAGCAGGAATGATTAAAGAAATCGATTGAATATCAAAATAAAGGCGAGATCTCAAACGATCTATTATCGCATCTTCTCTAATTTCAATAATAGATAAATCTTTTGCAAAATAATACTCCGCTTGCGCAGATACAGGCTTTTCAGCAAAAGCATCCGTAGCTGGCGCAGCCGCATCTTCCTTTTTAGCTGGTGCTGCAGAGCCCCATCCATCATCTGCTCCGCCGGCTGGTGCAGCTGAATTAGCTGCAGGAGTAGCCGCATTTTCATCCCCAAAACCGGCAGATCTTTCTGCTTCAGAAAGTCCTCCTCCTCCTAACGACTCCTCTAACTTTAAATTTTCGTTAAATTGCTCTAACGTTAATTTAACATTTAATGAATCACTCTTGTATGGAGTTAAAATTCCAGCACGCACCCAATCAATTAAAAACTTAGATATCTGGTGATTAATAGAAAAAAATGGCTTATTAACTTTCTCATTTAAATCCATTCTTCTCCACAAACGTAAACGATAATGAATATCTTGCTCCTCGATAGGGTGAGCAGAATTAGCATTAGAAGGCTTCTCTTGACCAAAAACGGTTAAATTAGCAGCCATTAACACACACAAGAAAAGTTTATTCACCCAATTCATCTTCATTCGATTAATTTAAAGGAATATTTTTAACCATGTTGAAAGGAATAGTCTCAACAGACCCCTTAAAGTTCTTTCTTTGAACCTCTTTAATTTCTATGTAGTAACGATCTCCTGGTTGTGCCTGTTGAGCTAATTTAGAAATAGAGCCAGAACCCGGCAAAGTAATATCATCGACCTTTCTTTGACCCCTTGCTAGAGCTACATATAGTTGCGTAACTCTAAAATTAGCATCTTCCGGATTAGTTGACTTGAAGGATTCTTCAGCAATCGCTCTAGCATCAATAGAACGTAGACCGGTTGCATTAGCTCCTCGCTTTTCGTCTAATTCAGAACCATTTCCGAACACTTTCACATCTGGTCTTGGTACACGACGAACACGGAATGTTTCTTTACCTAATAGTGTTCCTCCGTTATTTACATTTAAAGTTACCGTTGCCGAAGACGGCACTACTGTAACCTTACCTTTATTAGATCCTGCGATTGCTTCACCGCCATCAGCCGTAAAGGTAGGATTCCAAAGTGCTCCTAAACCTGCACTAGCAACACTTAAACGATTAGCACATCCTAAATATAAGGCTGGCAAAGTACCTGTTTCAATATTGTATGTAGGTTTCAAAACAAAGTATTCCTTCGTAATAGTTTCTGTCTTAGGACCCGCAGGACTCATGTAAGAAACAGAGGCCGTGTAAGTCTTCTTCGCAAGTCCATTCGCATCGTATCCTCCGCCTGAAGTTTTGAATTTAATTTGACCACGACCATCAACAACCTGAATAGAAGCGCCATTGTAACTCATACGAGGGGTAAACCCGCTAGATGTAGCTGCTATAAATACTTCAGCTTGGTATTCCATACCAGCTACCACTGTATTTGCATTCGCTGATACTTGAGCAAAAACTTTATCAAACTTAATCTCCTTAGCTCCAACTTTAGCCGCTAATTGATTTAAAACCTCGCTTTCATATCTGCGAATTTCCGACTGCTTTTGACTTAACGTGGCTAAAGCCGCCGCGACAGGCGTATGCTCAAAATTTAACTCAGCAAAATCCTTATTCGCCTGATTGGCATCCTTACTCACACTCGGATCGTCTTTGGCGGCTAAGGCTAAAGGAGGAAACTTAGTTCCTGGATCAGCTACGGCTAATAATTCTTTAATGAATTTATCAAACATAGGCATTAGCTTGTAGGCTTCACCTTGTTTGGTGCCACCAACCATTATTTCATAAATCTTTTCCTCTTCCTTCGGATTTTTGATATTACCTGTTTCTGGATCAATACCACCAGCTGATTCTAATACCTTTCCTTTCAAATTTTCAATGTGCCCCACTAAAACGTCCGTAGTTTTTCTAACTTCATTCGCTTTTTTCAACACATCTGCATAAGCTGCTGGATTGGGTAGATCCTTAATTCTCTCCTCAATTCCTTGCACCATGCCTTTACTCTTATTCAAAGATGATTGATTTGCCAACTCCAAACTGCTATTCAACAGGGCAAATTTTTGCAATAAAGCATCACTCACCTGCAATGCTAGCAAGGCGGTTAACACTAAATACATCATCCCGATCATCTTCTGCCGGGGGGTTTCTTTTAAACTTGCCATAATTAGCCTTTCATAGCCGTTAACATACTACCATAAACCTGATTCAAAGACTGAATATTTGCATTTAATTTCGCTAATTCGGCCTTGAATAATTCAGCATCTTTTTGAGTAGCTGCGATATGTTCTACACTCGAATTTACATTACTATAGAAACCATTAATCGCTTTCATGTGCTTGCTAGCCTCTTGAATTTCTGCTTCATAAACTGAATTCAACTTCTCTAGAGAAGCTCCAGCCTTGGCATAATTCTGTGTATACTTAGCTGCCTCTACTGAAGAATTCGTAATAGCTGATAAAGACTGAGATGCATCAGACACTGATTTGTTTAATCCACCTAAAGATTCAGCTGAAGAGTTTAATGACTTCACAAAATCCTGGGTAGCACCCGTTGCCTTCGAAATTTCAGATAAACTATTAGCTGTATCTGTTAATGACTTTAAGCTCTTAGTTAGGTGAGCTACCGCCTCAGCATCCAAGCCTGGAACATCACCTGTATGACGAGCAGCAGCAGGACGAGCCTCGCCTCCCGCTAATTCAGGATAAACCTTTTCCCAATCGTAATGTTTTTCCTCTTTAGACTTCAAATAAAGAACTCCAAATAGAATAAAGATAGCTGCTTCGGTAAACATTCCCACCATGAGCATCTCATTCGCACCAGACCAGTGTAAGATCTTAAATAAGGCACCTACAATTACAATAGCTGCACCAAAACTGGCAATAACATTAATCGATTTTTCCATGTTAATTAATTATTTTCTCTTTTCAATTATTTGTTAGGCGCCTTCCCTAAATACCTCATAGAGCAACGGAAACCTATATATGATCTTTTTTGACTTTCCATTTCATGAACGCGAGAACCTGTCTCTAAATAGTAAGCAAAATCCTTCCAGGATCCTCCCTTAACTACTTTACGGGGCTCTTTAGCATCTAAATTAACGGGGTTTGAATCCCAGTTTAGTACCGTTGAATTTTCAGAATATGAATCCTGTACCCATTCGGCAACATTACCTGCCATATTATACAAGCCGTAATCATTAGGTGTGTATGCATTAGCTGGTGCAGTATAGGCATAGCCATCTGCATCAAAATTACCTCGTCTTGGCTTGAAATTAGCTAACAAACAGCCTTTAGAGTTCGTTAAATAGGGATTACCCCAAGGGTATTTAGCCGCAGCCTTTCCTCCCTTCGCAGCCCATTCCCATTCCGATTCCGTAGGTAATTGAATGGAAGGCATCGCGTATTTACCCTCTTTAGAACGGTAATCATTTAGTATTTTTGTACGCCAAAGCGCAAAATACTTAGCAGCCTTCCAGCTTACACCCACAACAGGATACATATCAAAGGCTGGACTAGCGAAATAATTCTCAGTTAATGGGTCTCCATTGTGATAAGAGAAATCCTTTTTCCAAACCGTCGTATCTGGATAGTAATCAGACATAATACGCTCCTCTCCTAAGACAGAAACAGAATCTCTTAAAAGTGAATTGGTAAATTGACGGTATTCGTTATTTGTAATTTCGGTATCATCCATGAAAAAGGGCACTACTGTGACCCTACGGTTAAAATTAGCGACAGATGCCGTGACATCTTCATCGGCTTGACCCATGATAAAACTTCCTCCTGGCACCAATACCATACCAAATGGAGTAGGTTGACTCCAACCCTTTCTAGTCGTTGCGATAATCTCACCAGACATTAGACCTGGATCATCCTTAGGGCCTTTTTTTGAAAGAAAGCTAAAGAAACCGCCTAGAGGACCTTTTTTCTCCTTACCTTTCTCACTTGATAGTGATTTACCGTTGCTAGGCGCTTTCTTAGAACAACTAGGCATTGTAAATAGAACAGCTAACAAAAGAATTACCGATAAAAACTTAATCTCAAAAATTCGAAAATTCATATTCGATTATTATAGTAATTAGGTGAACGAAAATAATGTAAAAAAATTGTCTTCATCATTCTCAACTCACACAATCCCTCAAATTTAAAAGTTTTTAATGAATTTATTATTATTAATCAAAAAACTTAGCTCTTAGAATTTTATATAAACTATAAAATTCTAAACCGTGGAGTACGAATAGGAGTCACTTTACCTTTCTTAATTCGTTCAGGTATTAGGTACCTGATGGCTATCTCATGAGATAGTGGCCTCTTAGCCAATGAATTAGATAAAGCTAAATCCAAAGAATACCCTATATCTAATTTATTATCTAAAATGGACACCCCCAATAATCCCATGGCAGCATCTCCATGTCTATAACCAGATCCTATATAAAAAAGTTTATTATAATAGATTCTAGCACCCGCTTCTGGAACTAAATTTCCAGAATATGCTCTCAACAGGACATAGGGAGAAACATCAAAGGAATCATTCAAAGGAATCTCAGCGCTTCCATTTAAGGAATAGACTTGTTCTAAAGGCATTAAAACAGAATAACCTTTAAAGGAGAAATTAGGGGAATTTATATGATCTACAGCAATGCCGACTTGCCAATTAGACTTTGAATAAAGAATTCCTACACCAAAATCAAGAATAGCTTGACTTGCCGTTGAACCTGAAAATAAAGATGTAACTGGATCATTGGGATCTCTTACACGAAAAGAGCGACCATCGAATGTTTTAGTTTGAGTTCCGGCAGAAAATCCAAAGGACCACGTGCCCTCACCTTTCGTTAAATGATAGGCTCCTAAAACCTTAAAAGATTGTTGAGATACTCCAGATGGGGTTTTGTCTGAATAAAATAAAACACCTACCCCCACCTTAGGTGTAACTCCAAATGAACTAGACACCCAGGTAGTTCCTAAATTCCCTTCTCCATCAGTGGTAGACGCATAACCAGACCATTGATCACGGAATTGCACAGCCACATAATTAGACGATTTCCATCCTGAAAAGGCCGGATTAATCAAAGTAGAATTAGCAGAAAAAATACTGAATTGCGGACTTTGCTGCGCAAATAGGGGTGAAAAACAAACGAATAAAAGGCCCACAAGAAGGAGGGGATGGCAAGACGTTTTTAGGATACTCAAGCTGCGTTTCATTCGTTGGATGAAAATAGGTAGGCTAAAATAATAAAAAAGCCTCATTGAAGAGGCTTTTTTATTATTTATTTACTTGCTTAATATAATGTTCAAGAGCTCCCGTCATTGAAGGAGCATTCGGCATGGGCGCTTGAATATCAACAATTAAACCTGCATCGACTACAGCTTGTGCTGTTGTGGGCCCAAAAGCAGCTAAACGGGTATTATTTTGCTTGAAATCCGGAAAATTTTGAAATAAAGAAGTAATTCCTGAAGGGCTGAAGAAAGCAATTACATCATAAAATACATTCTCTAAATCAGATAAATCAGCAGAAACCGTTTCATACATAACTGCTTCCGTAATTTGGAAATCATTTGTGCCCATGTAGTCTGGAAGATCTTTTTGGCGCTTATTAGAACACGGGAACAAAAATTTCTCTCCCTTATGTTTCTTGATAATTTCTAATAAATCTAGCGCAGTCTTCGTACCAGTAAACACCTTACGCTTACGAATCACAATATATTTTTGCAAATAATTCGCCGTCTGTTCCGTAATGCAGAAATACTTCATATCTGTAGGAACTTCCTGCTTTGCCTCTTTACACATACGAAAGAAATGATCGATCGCATGACGGCTCGTGAATATGATAGCTGTATGCTGTATTATTTCAATTTTTTGCTTTCTGAAATCTTTATATGCAATCCCTTGTACTTCAATGAAAGGTCTAAAATCTACCTTTACATTATATTTTTTTTCAATTTCAAAGTAAGGTGATTTAGCATCAGCGGGCGCAGATTGAGTAACAAGAATACTCATTACTTTCTTTAAACGACTCGTTTCTTCGGTTGCAGTTTTACTCATAATCAATCAATTTTGACCGGAAAATCACCAGCCTTAAAATTCAGAGTGCAAATATACGACAATTTTTTACAGAATTTTATCTTGGTTTAGATGTAAGAAGGAAAAATTAATTCCCTGATACCAAACAAGATAATCTGACCTTCGATGATAAGAAGGTAGATAAATAGAAACAACCGTGGGAAGGAGAAACTTCGCTGAAAGCTTTGGAAAAAATAAATAAATCGAAAAAGAAAATAGAAATCGACGATGTATAGAAAGGGTCTAAAATCAATCGCTGTAGCAGGGCCTACGTAAACAGCATAAAAGCAAAGCCCGGTAAATAGAAGTGTAAAGAATTGCAAATTTGTTTGAAGAGATTTAAAATAATGAACATTAGCTAAGCCCTTCAATTTAAATAGATCTGTAAATAAATAATTGACAAAATAACGAGAGATGAACAGTAAAAAAGAGAGGAACAGTTTCGAAAAAATAAAGAGAACACTTGGCCAAATCGTTACAAAATTATCCGCGTTACTGAAAAACTCATCCTTTATTGCCGTCTTAAAACCCGTCAAATAGGCCAAACAGGCGGTAATTAAACTCAATGTAAATAATACCAAGAGATTAGGCAAAGCAAATGGGCGTCTCATCCATACCTCATCCTTCACCTCCCACCTAATCCAATCTGCATAGCGATAGAAAAAGGTAAATACACGCGGGTAAGCAGAGAATAATAGACCCAGACAGGCCATCACTGAGAGTATACTCAATAAAAAGAAATTAGAGAAGGGAGCTCCCGATCTTGTTTGAAGCGAAAAGAAATCAGTTTTTTCTACCACAACTACTTTTTCGTTGCGTTCTAAAGAGAATTCACTGGGTAAACCTTCCAAATTTTCTGAATATACGGTTAAAATAACCTTCTGCTTTAAACTATCCAGCGGCAAGCGAAAGGTCACCCCTTTCTTCAAGTCCTTAAACAAGGCACCTTGTAAAAAGAGATGGTAATTTTCTGTAGGGGTAATCGCCAAATAAGCTTTGGGGAAATTCTGCGGATGCAATTCCAAGGACTTCGAATGGTAATTATAATGTTTCGATGAGACGTAAGGCAAGAAACTTTTCCAAGCTTCCTGGTAAACTAACCAATCGCGTTCAAAGGAGTATACCTTTTTCCAGGCAGCCTGACTGGTCCCTGCAAGCAATAATAAAGCCCATAAAAAAAATCTGCTCATCGTTTTCCTCCAGGGAATTAAATGAGCAGATTTTAATAAGAAAGGAATCATTCCTTGAAATTAATTCAAATTACTTAGCTGATAAGGCTTTGATCATCGTCTCGCCAATGTCAGCTGGAGAGTAAACCACATGGATTCCGCACTCTTGCATGATCTTCATCTTCGCTTCTGCTGTATCATCAGCACCACCGATGATCGCACCTGCGTGACCCATACGACGTCCTTTCGGAGCTGTTTGGCCAGCAATAAAACCAACGACTGGCTTGCGGTTACCATCTGCTTTAATCCAACGAGCCGCTTCCGCTTCCATACCGCCACCGATCTCACCGATCATCACGATACCTTCTGTTTCTGGGTCGTTCATCAATAATTCAACTGCTTCCTTCGTAGTAGTTCCGATGATCGGATCACCACCGATACCGATGGCTGTTGTTTGGCCTAAACCTGCTTTCGTTAATTGATCTACCGCTTCGTAGGTTAAGGTTCCTGATTTAGAAACGATGCCCACGCGACCTTTTTGGAAGATAAAGCCTGGCATGATACCTACTTTACACTCGTCAGCCGTCATAACGCCTGGGCAGTTAGGACCGATTAAACGAGTATCGTAGTTAGAGATATATTCTTTCGCCACAATCATATCTTTCGTAGGAATGCCCTCCGTGATACAAATAATGACCTTAATTCCTGCATCCGCAGCTTCCATTATCGCATCCGCAGCAAATGCGGGTGGAACGAAAATGATCGATGTGTCCGCTCCTGTAGAAGCAACCGCATCCGCTACTGTATTAAAAATAGGGCGATCTAAGTGCTTAGCGCCACCTTTACCTGGGGTAACTCCCCCTACCACTTGGGTTCCGTACGCGATCATTTGCTCCGCGTGAAAAGTTCCCTCTGTACCTGTGAAACCTTGAACAATAATTTTTGAATTCTTATTTACTAAAACACTCATTTCGTAGGGGTTATAATAACGTAGGCGAAAAATTTTTCCAAAGGTACAAAATATTGATAAAAATTATCAAAAAGCTGATTGATGAACGAAATAAAAATGGGAACAATTTTTTTTGCGTAAATTCGAACTTTGATGCCTTTCCTAT
>CAILUB010000031.1 GCA_903837305.1 uncultured Cytophagaceae bacterium | reverse complement strand
TACACTACCCCCTAAGGCTTGAAACAGACGGAAAACAATTAACATTTCGACTGAAGTCGCAAAGGCACAGGCGATGGAGCTCAGCACATAAAGGGATAAACCGATATACAATACGTTTTTACGACCGAAATGATCTAGAAGTGGACCACTCATCAATTGGCCTATACAGATCCCGAAGAAGAAACTTGAAAGCGTATAGCCCATCTCCTCTTGGGAGCATTGCAAAACCGCAGCGATATTTTTAAAAGCGGGCAAATACATGTCGATGGACAAAGGTCCAATGGCTGACAAGATTCCAAGGATTAAGATAATTTTCGTGCGGTTCGCAGAAGTAGGCATTACAGAGGGGTATTTTAAGAAGACGCAAAGGTACGCCCAATTATTCTAAATTAATACCCCCGCGCTTGCTTGTAAGGCATAGATGGCTTTGAACAAGTAGGCCTTCAGTTCTGTTAATTTTTCAGCGGCCTCCATCGCTTTTGTTTCTCGACTATTGATTAAAAACAAGGATGATTCCCCTTCTGCAAATCGTGCTTCTTCCGCTTTCACTAAAGCTTGGTAGTTTAAAACGGCTTTTTGCTGGGTATCAATCTGTTTTTTTAGGCTCTCCACCTGGTTAAAATAGGAGCTTACCTTCACTTGAATTTGTTGTCTTTTTTGGGCGAGATTTAGGGACTCTTCCTGAATTTTGAGCTTTGCTAATTGGTAATCTGCCCTGCCTTTAGAAAGTCGAAGCGGCATTTCGAACTTAATCCCATACAGGTAATTATTTTCAAAAAGGGGACGCACTTCTACACTCGGGGCCATGCCCTTGCTGAGGGCATTGTAGGTAAAATCTAGTTTAGGTAACAGGCTTTGGAACTTCAACCTTTTTTCTATTTGCAGGCCTTCTATTTTAAATTGATAAGCACTTAAATCAGGGTGATTTTCGTAGGCTTTTTCGAGAAGGGAGTTTAAGTTAAGGTCAAATTCTGCCATCCAGGCGAATTCATTAATCACGTCAGCGGGTTGTACCTCTGTCGATAACTCTTGAGGCGTATTATTTTCTTGCCATAAATAGACAGAAAGAGATAGACGCGAATTCTCTCTTTCCACCCATTTTTCTTGGTACAAATTTTCAAAATACTGTAGCTGAGTGGTTGCCTCGACGGTATCCACGGATGGCCTTTCTCCTAGTTCCACACTTTGCTTTACGAAGGAAACACGTGCCTCTGCAATCTGGAGATTTTGATCTACAATCCGTAAAACACGCACGCTTTTTACCCAGTTCCAGTAGGACGCCATCGCATCCGCAAAGAGGTCGTTGAGAATACTTCTTTGCTCTTGAAGCGCCATTTTATTCATCAATTTAGCTTGTTGAAGGCTGGCTCTTCGTTGGTCTATCACGAGATTCTTCGCGAGGGGTACCGTGATACCGATGTAACTAGTTTCACCCAGTGTTTGGTCCGGGTTTACCCGTGAACCCTGCAGGTTTTCGATACCTGAATTCAACTCAATTCCGTACCAGGTAGGAATGCTTAGTTCCGGGGCGTGATAATTATAATAGTTTTTTCCGTCAAAAGTCTTCTGCGTACTGTAATGGCTCAAAATCGGATCAAATCCCCCTCTAGCCTGAAGGATTTGCGCTTCCGATTTTTGAACACCGATGCTCGCCTGCTTCGCTAAGGGATGGTAGGTTTGTACAATTTTAAGGAATGCTTCCGGATACAATACCGGAGTCTGCGCTAGACTGGCAAAGCTCAGAAACAAGAAGCCAAATAGACTATTTTTCATCCTTTTCTACCGTATAAAAATCAGCTGGGAATCCATTGATATTTCGCCATAACTCGTACCAAAGTGGCACATCATTTAACAAGGCAATTCCTTGCGCCCCTGCACCCATTTTGATTTGCTTAGGCCACTTTTTGTCTTTTGGATTTTCCACCACAATCACGCGGAACATCCCATTCTCATCGATGTTATTTTCCACGGCTCTAATCTTTCCAGGGAAGGTTCCAAAGCTTTGGTCTGGCCATCCACCCGCAAAAATAATCGCAGGGAAACCATCAAAAATAAACCGTACATCTTGTCCAGGCGAAACCAGAGGCAAATCGACGGGTCTAACATACATCTCTACCGCATAATTTGTATTCTGAGGAACGATGATTAGAAGCTCTTCTCCATCCTTTAGAATCTCACCGATACCCGATTTTTTCGCATTAATTACTTGACCACTTTGTGGAGCTAAGATGTAGTACATTCCATCTCGAATCGTGTAACTAGCTACTTGGTTTTCCAGCTTTGCGATTTCTCCCTTTCCGGTTTCGATCATCCCTAAACTTTGGAATTTCTCTCCCTCCGCTTTGTTCATTTTCTCACTGTATTCTTGATCCACTCCGCGCAATTCAATTTTCGTATTTTGAATCTCTTGCAGGGTTTGATTTACCTTGTTTTCTGAGGTGGTTTTTTTCGCCAAAGAGTTCTGCATCGATGCATTTCTTTGTTGGAATTGCGTCTGCGAAATCAAACCTTTAGCAAACATTTTTTGGTTACGTTCAAACTGGTCTTTCACTAAGTTGTATTCATTCGAAGCCGCTTCTAGTTCGGCTTTCTCTCCTGTTAACTTTTGTTGTAAGGCCGTTATCTTATTTTTTAACTGGTCCTGCTTTAAGGTTTTGGACGTACCTAAATTGTTAATTTGATCTTCTGTCGCTTGGACTTTTTGTTCGTAGTAAGTAACCGTTCCCTTTTTCGCATTTAACTGCTCTTGAGTTCGTAGGATCAACTTCGGATCTAGATACTCAGCCTTGATCTCGGTGATTTTAGCTAAGGTGTCACCCTGCTCTACAAAGTCGCCCTCTTTCACCCACCAACGTGCTATTTTACCTGCAATGGGGCTATAGATTTTTTGCGGTTTTTGCTCTTGGTAAAGACTAGTAATTTGTCCTTTAGACCTAATATTTTGCGTCCAGGGCAAGAAAAGAATTCCAAAAATAATAAGTCCTAGTCCGATTAACCAAGGTCTCGTAGCTGGCCCTTTACCGCGTAGGTAAATCTGATTAAATGACTTAAACTTTTCCATTGTTGATCTCTATTTTTTTATCAAAAAAGGCTCCCTCGTTTGTGGATATAATAACCGTCGCAGATTGGTTTTTCAAATAAGTTTGAATAAGACCAGCCAGACTAGGCTCTAAACCATTCCAAGGGTTCTCTAAAATGAGTAATTTTCGATTCCCACAAAGTGCACGAAGTAATAAAATTTTCTTCACAATCGTTTGGGGAGTCTTTTTACCTAAAGGTTCAATCTCTGTATCAAAACCGAGTGGGAAGTGATTCAGAAAATCGGCAAACCCTAATTTATCGGCAGTGGCTAATATTAAGGAAGGGCTAATTTCTTTATTCCCCAAACTGATATTTTCCCATACTGAACCATCAAAGATCTCCTGATTTTGGAGCAATATTCCGGTATGTTTTCGAAGGCTTTGTAGATTGTAGTTTTTGATTGGAACCTTATTGATTAATAGCGTCCCTTTAAAGTCAATATAATTTCCGGTAAGCACACGCATTAAGATCGACTTCCCTGAACCCGCTGGCCCTGAAAGTTGGATCTTTTCTCCTGGTTCAATGTGAAGATTAATCGAATGTAAAACAGGTTTACCTGGCTCGAATTCAAAGCTGAAATTCTTCATTTCGATCTCTAAGCCTATGCCAGAATTAAGCACTAAATCTCCACTAGTCTCTAATGGATTATCCGTAACAGAAGCTAATTTCTCTAAACCAGTGATCACATCATAGGCACTATCTAAGCTTGTAATTAGTTTCTCCACTGCCCCAATGACTAACATGATGACAATTTCTGCCGCGACAAATTCCCCTACGTTTAATTGTTGGTTAATTAATAAATACGAACCCAAGGTTAACATCAGCGTAGTTAGGGCAACCTTGAAAAACAAGAGCGATTTGTATTGAAATAAAAGCACGTGAAAATGCTTTGTGCGAGCACCTAAATACCCCATCACATTTTCATCGGTACGGATTAAGTTTAAATCAGAACCTTGGCTAAACTTAAACGTTTTAATGGTGCGGGCAATTTCTCCAAAAAATCCAGCCACCCCATACTTATAGTTCGATTCCTCGATGCTTGTTTCGATTCCTTTTTTAGAAGTATAATACAAAATCAAGGCTAGAAGTAGTAATAAGATGATGCCTAATATGATAAATAAGGGATGGTAAAGTGATAATAGGATAATGCCAAAGACAATTTGAACAGTCGCGACCGGGATATCTAGTAGTAGTTTTGCGAAGCCTTTTTGGATATTTAAGGTGTCAAAAAAACGATTAACCTTCTCCGGTATATGGTATTTATCCATATGCTTTAGATCCAATTGTGGGATCTTATCAGCGAAATCATAGGCATAATGGGCGAAGATTTTCTGTTGAATCGACTCGATGATTTTCATCTGGTTGATTTGGAACAAACCCATCAAAAACACGCCTAATACGACTAAAAAGATCAACACATAAATCGAAGTGACCATCGTGGCACCCATTACTAATCCGATGATGGTCTGCACGCCTAAGGGCAAACTTAGATTTACAATTCCACCTAATACAGAGAATAAATAAATCGATCGGATTTCCTTATCGTGATCTTTTATCAGGGATTGAATTCTCTTTAGCGGACTTATCTTTTGCATGTCGTCTATTTTTCAATTGCAAAACTAAATATACTTTTTTGATTAATAGTAATACTATTATTAATAATTGTTAAAATATCTTTTGCGGTAGTAATTCCATTACTAACTTTGTTTTGTTCAACAGGTATAACAATGGATTATTCACTAAGTTTTAAAGTTAACGAAAAGATCTATTTACGGGACCCAGAAAGTACAGAATTAGGAAAGCAGATTGTGAAAAATGCAATTGACCTAATTCATACCTTGGGTTTTGAGCATTTTACTTTCAAGAAATTAGCGAAGGAAATGAACACGACTGAAGCGTCGATCTACCGCTATTTTGAGAATAAACACCGTATGTTGTTGTACATCTTGAATTGGTATTGGTCCTACATGGAATACTTGGTGGTGTTTCAGTTGCAGCCATTGGCTAATTCGAAAGCAAAGTTGGAACGCCTTGTCGAATTGTTAACCCATCCTTTGGAGGAGAGCGAAGGTCAGGCGGATTATAATAAACAGTTTTTACACCAAATTGTGATTACCGAAAGCAGCAAAGTCTACCTGGTGAAGGAAGTCAAAGAAATCAATGAGAATGCCGTATTTAAGCCCTATAAAGACCTTTGTGCGCGTATCTCTGAGTTGATTCAATCACACAATCCCGCCTACGAATTTCCTCATTCATTGAGCAGCACACTAATCGAAACCGCGCATTCGCAGCTGTTTTTCAGTCAGCACCTGCCTAAATTAACGGATGCTGGAAAAAAGAATAAGACAGAATTTGTGGCGCGTTATTTGAAGGATTTATTGTTTAAATCCTTGCAGGCATAAGCCAGAATTTTTTAGCTTTATCTCATGATAAAGCTATTCTCCCTCTTCCTTCTATTTTCGTTTTCTTTGCAGGCCTTCGATAAGCCGGCCTATGTGTTGTATAACGCTAAAGGCAAAAAGGTCACCTATGCAAAGATGCTCAAGGATCTTCGTCAGCAAGATGTGGTATTAATAGGGGAGTTACATAATAATCCAATCAGCCATTGGTTAGAATTAGAAATTACGCAAGCCTTGGCGGAACAGCGTCAGTTGGTTTTAGGTGCGGAGATGTTTGAACGGGATAATCAGGGCGCTTTAACTAACTATTTGCAGGGAAAAATCACAGCGAAGGGTTTGGATTCGTCGGCTCGTCTTTGGAAGAATTACAAAACGGATTATGCTCCTTTAGTTCATTTTGCTAAAGAGAAAAACCTGCCTTTCATCGCCACCAATGTGCCTCGAAAATTTGCGAGTCAAGTGGCGCGTGGAGGATTTGAAAGTTTAGCAAATTTGACTTCAGAGGAAAAATCCTGGGTCGCGCCTATGCCGATCGCTTACGATGCGAATCTTCCCGGCTATCAAAAAATGTTAAAAATGATGGGCGAACATACTTCACCTAATATGCCCAAAGCGCAGGCCTTGAAGGATGCGACGATGGCTCATTTTCTATTCACAAATTGGAATCCAGGATCTCTATTCATCCACTATAACGGTTCCTATCACTCGGAATATTACGAAGGAATTTCTTGGTATTTAAAGCGCTCAAAAGCTGATATCAAGATCGCAACCATCGCCACCGTTTCACAAAAAAATATTGATTCCCTGCTTCCAGAGCATCTTTTAAAAGCGGATTACATCATCTGCGTAGAGGAAGACATGACGGGGACTTATTAATTAGTTGTCTAGGCAGGGCGATGATACTTCGGATTCGATATCCCCCTAAATTGCAGAAAATAAAAATGGCGCAGAGTGATAACTCTGCGCCATTCTATTTATTTAATTAATTCAGCAAAAGCGGTCTTGTCATAAACTAACCATTCTTCAGCTTGCTTACCATCTTTAATCGCATCAACTGCGAAAATTACCGTTTTAGCTGTTTTGTCACCTTTCGTGTAGGTAAAAGTAGTGTAACCCATCACGAAATTAGTATAACCTTTTGCATCAGGCTTATCGAATTGATTTTCCCAAACCGGGCCCACTTCAATACTAACCTTAATTCCTTTATCAGCTAATACTTTAAAAATACTCATATTTCCATCGATACCCATTGAATCTAAGTTATCGTGAAATATAGCATCAGCGGAATAAGTAGAACGATAGGTTGCTGTATCTCCAGATTCAAATGCAGCTATCGCCTTTCTAACTAAATCTGTATTGGCAGAGCTGTCAATAGCGATGCCGTTTTGGCCTTTTGCGCCAGCAGATGCTGCGCCTTCTTCTTTTTTAGTACAAGCGAAAATGCTTCCCGCAAGAGCGAATAATAGAATGATTTTTTTCATTTTTTGGTTGTTAAGGGGTTAATAGTTTTGCCAAAGAAAAAGGAAATAAATCCCCTCACACCGGATTAGCCTTGCGCACTTGTTCCCTTTACGGATTTGGGAACATATTTAGGAACCGGATCATGGGTTTCGCAGCTATATCCTTAAATGAGTACATTGCAGAATGGAAACAACACTGCACTTTGTCACACTATGGGTCGAGGCTCGCACGCGATTTTCAAATCAATTGAAAACCTTGCATTCTGAGGACCTAAGCAAGCATTTAGGCGAATCGCCTAATTCGGTCGGTTTTTTAATACGCCACATAGGGGATGTTGAATTATTGTTTTCGAAGAATGTATTCGGGAATTCGGAAGTGCATGTGACTGCCAAAACCGTTATATCAGGCCACGATTCGGGAGAATGGACGGACTTAGCAAGTTTGTTAGCTTATGTGGAAGAGTCGTATTCGGTTTTGCACACGACATTAGTCGCACAGCCTGATTCGGCTTGGTCGGAAGTAATTACTACGAAGGAGTTTGGCACAAAGACGAAAGCGGAAGCTCTAGGCAGAATTGTTTCGCACACGGCTTATCATGCTGGACAAATTGCGTTAATCAATAAATATGGGAAAGGGATTTAGTCGGTCCGAAACTGACTACTCGAGGCGAGCAGTTGGTCCAATTTTCCTTTCAGTTCTTCCGTTAGTGGGTCTACCTTCCTTCTGGTCGCCAGGTTTATAGGAAAGCCTTGTTTCTGTAACACATATTTTGCGCTGGTGGGATAGGCGGAATGCATCAGGTCCATGTTTTCCGTCAGGAAGGCTTGTAAATCGGTGGAAGGTCTCAAGCAGAAATCGGCAATTAAATCCGGAAAGAAATTCCCCTGAATACACGATAGGCCCATGGAGCCGGCTTCCAGGGAGGCTTTGGCATGAACCATATAGGCATCATAAACGCCGAAACGCGCACCTGCGCCAGCTTCAATCTTCGCTTTCACTTGATCAATATCGAGCGAGGTATCTTTGTGGTAACAGAGGCGACCAGACGTTAAAAGAGCTTGCAAGACCGGAATCGAAACCAATCTTTTATAGGGGACAGGGCATTCATAAATGCCAAAAGGAACGCCAGGCGTCCATTCCATCCATTGCTTCATTCGAGTCAAAAATACTTCATCTGATTCCTCTGCCGTAACAAATTGGTTATTTAAAATGATAACAGCCTCTACCCCCAAGGCATATACCTGGTTTGAAAAAGACGCCATCTCTTGTATATCTCCACCAAAAGTCCCCGTCGCCACCACTGGCACCCTTCCAGCCGTATGATCTACCACTGTTTTTATAACAGTTAAACGCTCCTCGGTAGACAATTCATACATCTCGCTCGAGAGGCAATTCGCGAATAGCCCCACGGCACCTTTCTCGATATAATAATCACACAAGAACCGCAAGGTCGTATAATCCACGGACAAATCGGCGCGGAAAGGGGTGAGCATTACTGGAATAAAACCGCGGGGTAATTCTTTCATTTTGATCGGATTTTATGAAGTATAATTCCAATTCCTACGATACTTAAGGTTCCCACCACCACCGTCATTTTGCTGTCTAATGGGATCTGAAAGGCTTCCGGTAATGAATCCTTGAACGACATCAAAGCAATGAGCAGTAAGCCTAAAGCGGCCGCCATTTTAGCCTCGAAATTGTTCACCTTTTTGGCTATGAATCCGAGTAAGAAGATCCCCAGCATACCTCCAGCAAAGATTCCAGAAAGCTTCCACCAGACATCCAACAGGCTTTTTACGCCGATCATACTTATCCCGAAAACGATGCCTAACCCTCCCATGCAAGTCGTGGCAATTAGTAACAGTCGAAACTGTTTTTTCGAGTCTGCCGCAGGATCGATGTAGCGCAAATAAATGTCTTTCAAAAACACGGTTGCCGAACTATTCATCCCGCTACTCATGGTACTCATTCCCGCGGATAAAAGTGCGGCAATAAGTAGTCCGAGGAATCCGGTGGGGATTTGGGTTTTCATGAAAAAGGGGAGCACGCGGTCGCCATAGTCACTTGCTTTAAGTGCAGTTAGGGGAATGTTTTTTTCAACAGCAACCTGTTGTTTGAGTTCTAATATGAGTGCTGGGTTATCCGCATAAAAGCTATAAAGGGCAGTTCCGATGAAGAAAAACAGGAAGGATACGGGGACATAATACAGGACGCAGAGCCAAATACTTTTTGCGGCATCACGAGGATTTTGAGCAGTATGGTAGCGCTGGATGTAGTTTTGGTCAATCCCAAAATTGGTCAGATTAATAAAAAATCCATAGGCTAAAATCACCCAAAAGGAGCTCGTCTGAAAGTCTAAATCGAAGGTTCCCAGGCTGAATTTATCTTTCAACATACCCGTCTCTATAATGCGACTAATGGGAGTTTGCAAGGTGATTAAATACAGGATCATTCCTGCCCCTAAAGTCTTTAATATTGCCTGAATAACCTCGGTCCAGATCACCGCCTCCATCCCGCCTAACACGGTATAAAGAATAATGCAAAGCCCAGCCACCAGAATTATCAAGCGCATATCGATGCCAGTCAATGCATTTAGAGTCAACGCAATACCATAAAATATCGTCCCCATTCGGGCTAATTGCGTAAGGATGAAGCAAACCATTGCATAAGTTCTGGCCCAATTTCCGAATCGTTTTTCTAGGTGGGTGTATGCGCTAATTTCTCCACTCTCTCGATAAAAGGGCACGAACCACTTCGTCGCTACAATGGCAGCGAGCGGAATAGAAAGGCTGAAAACAAAGGGATTCCAATTCGCCCCAAAAGACTTCCCCGGATCTCCTAAAAAAGTAATCGCACTTAAAAAGGTCGCATAAAAACTCAGCCCTAAAGCCCAGCCGGGGATAGATCCGGAGGCGGTAGTGAATTGCTCAGAACTCTTATTTTTGCGTGAAAAAAAAATCCCTATTCCTACCATGGCGAGTAGGTAAAAAAGAATCAATAACAGGTCGAGTAATGCCATTAGAGCGAGAGAATGACGTGCTTAATTCTTTTGCGCTTCCAGGTATAGGTGATATGGACTTTGCCATCGCTTGTCTGGATAACTGCGGGATAAGAGAATTCTTCTCCGGGCTCATTCTCTAAGGTAGCGACATCTTTCCAGGTTTTTCCATCGCTAGAAATGGCTACGCTGATGGGCGATCGGCCTTTTTTTACTGGATTATAGACGATGACGTGGCGGCCGTCTTTCAGTGTCACCGCGTCGATTCCAGAATTAGGATTCACTAAGTTAGAGGGTTCTAGCGCAGTCCAGGACTGTCCTTGATCGGACGAAAATGCTTGTAAAATGAAGCCATTTTCAGACCGGCAAACAAGTTGTAATCGTCCGTCTGGCAGAAATAAAACACTGGGCTGGATGGCTGAAGTCGTCACACCATCGTTCAATGGACCCGTTCTTGACCAGGTTTTGCCTAAGTCGCGGGTGAATTCCATGTGCAATTTCCAGTCGTCATCTTCGGAACTGGATGGGCATAATAGGGTGCCGTCTTTTAAGAGAACAGCCTTATTTTTAATAGGCCCGTAGATGTCTTTAGGGAGTCTTTCGGCCTTAGACCACGTTTTTCCTCCATCGAAGGATCTTTTCAGCATGCCCCACCATTCGTCAGGTGCTGGACCGTCTTTATAGAAAAGGATTAATTCTTTCCCCGGAACTTGGTATAATACGGGGTTCCAAAGTGGGTAACGCTTTCCATCTGATTGAATTCCATTCGCTATTTCAACCGGTGTTTCCCATTTTCCATTGACATAATGACTAAACCAAATCCCCACATCAGGATTCTTTTCATGCTTACCTCCAAACCAAGCACCGACTAAACCGGAAGGGGTTTCTTCAATGGTAGAGGCGTGACAGGAAGGGTATGGGGCATTTTCGTAGATGAATGCGGCTTTTTCAATTTGGGCAGAGGCACAAAAGGTCCAAGCGCAAAGTAAGCTTAGGGTAATGAATTTCATAGGTAAATAGGTTGTTAGCAGTAATATTATGAAATTATTCCTAATTTCGAATGCCTTAATCCTATTTCATGAAACAAATGATATTCCTGCTCAGCCTTGTGAGCCTCAGCGCTTTTAGTCAAGCGGATTTTGAGAAAAATTTACAGAAACGCCTGATTTTAGCGGAAGATGGTGCCACGATTGAGATCGAGGCAGGCCGGTTTTCCTTGACGAAAAGTTTGTCTTTGGAGGGTAAAAAGAACATTACCTTGCGTGGCAAGGGGATGGATAAAACGATTTTAAGCTTTAAGGGGCAAACCCAAGGGGCTGAAGGTATAAAGGTTTCTAATTGTGAAAACATCGTTATAGAAGATATGACGACGGAGGACTCTAAGGGAGATTTAATTAAGACCATGCAGGTGAAGGGCATTACTTTTCGCCGCGTAAAGACTGCCTGGACAGGTGGACCGAAATCCACTAATGGCTCCTATGGGCTCTATCCGGTCTTGTGCGAGAATGTGTTAATCGATTCATGTATTGCGATTGGTGCTTCCGATGCGGGCATTTATGTAGGTCAATCAAAACACATTATCGTTCGAAATTCAGCAGCCTACCAAAACGTGGCCGGGATTGAAATCGAAAATTCTTTGTATGCAGACGTCTACAATAACAAAGCGATTGGGAATACAGGGGGAATTTTGGTTTTTGATTTACCCGATTTAGTCCAAAAAAAGGGCGGACACGTTCGTGTCCACCACAACCTCGTACAAGATAATAATTTAAAGAATTTCGCCCCTAAAGGAAACATTGTGGGGAATGTCCCTAAAGGAACAGGAATGATGGTTTTGGCAACCAGTAATGTGGAGTTATTCGAAAACCAAATTATCAATCATGCCACGATCGGAGTTGCCATTATTTCTTATTTTATGACAGAGAATGCCATAAAAGATAAGGAATACGATCCCTATCCGACAACCGTTGCTGTTCACCATAATACCTTCGAGCGTAAGCCAAGGCGAGTGCCTATGGATAGCCGTTTTGGTAAAATGTACCGATTCGTTTTACGTTTTGGACGCCAGGTACCCGCGGTTGTGTATGATGGAATTTTAAATCCCGCGAAAATAGGTCCCGATGGAAAATACCCCCTTCATTATTCCATTTGTGTACGTGACAATGTGAACCAAAGCACGGCTTTTCTAGATGCGGGGAATAATTTTAAAGGCTTAAAGCAAGGAAAAGATTTGTTTGATTGTGATTTTGAATATGTAAAAACTACCACCTTCTAATGCGTATTTTCTGCCTTTTGTTGTTAGCGTTTATTGGCCTCGTTTCAGCGGATGCAGATTACAAGGAAAACCTATCTGATTACTGTTTTTTCAAAGGAACCCTAAAGGAGCAAATTCCGTCGGATGGAGTCGTTCTTTACACGTTAAACTCGCCTCTTTTCTCAGACTATGCCTCTAAGCTTCGTTTTGTAAGGCTTCCTGAAGGGCAATCAGTCGCCTTTAATCCAGACTCTGTTTTACAATTTCCCGTAGGTACCGCCATCGTAAAAACCTTCTATTATCCTATTGATGAACGAAACCCGAAGAAAGGGCGTCGCCTCATGGAAACGCGCGTTTTATTACACGAAGCCAAAGGCTGGGTGGCTCTGCCCTATATTTGGAACAAAGAACAAACGGATGCGGTTCTCGAAGTAGCAGGGGGTAGCGACCAGGTTTCTTGGATAGATGCTGCCGGCAAAAAGCAATCTTTCGAATACCAGGTACCTAACATGAACCAGTGCAAGGGTTGTCACGAGAGATCAGGTGAAATGACGCCCATTGGCCCATCCGTCAGACAGTTAAACGATGGTCATCAATTGCAAAAATGGGAAACAGCTGGTCTTCTGAAAGGCTTACCTAAAGATCACATTCCCGCCCTTGTGAACTACTCAAACACATCCGCTTCCCTCGATGATCGCGTAAAAGCCTACCTCGATATTAACTGTGCACATTGCCATAATCCGACGGGTCCCGCTCGTTCATCTGGTCTTTATCTAACATGGGATTCTAAAGATCGCACGGCGTATGGTTACTTCAAAGCACCGGTGGCGGCAGGTAGAGGGTCTGGAAATTTGAGTTATGACATAGTCCCCGGCAAACCAGAACAGAGTATTTTACATTACCGCATGGCTTCACGCGACCCAGGCGTCATGATGCCGGAATTAGGCCGGCAACTCACTCATCACGAGGGGGTTGAATTAGTGCGTTCTTGGATTGCCTCTTTACCACAATAAGGTAATTTGTTCCCATTTCGGATTTTGGAACATCTTCAAATTGTCTAAAATTTTCTTTTAAAGTCAATGTTTCTAGGTTTAGGAAATATTTAACCTTAATCGAAATGAAAAAACTAATTACCTCCTTAACTCTGGTCCTGCTAGTATCTGCAGCGGCCTTCGCGCAAACGCGTTACACGATGGTAGCGTATCACAAATTACAACCAGGTAAAACGATGGACGATGCCATCGCCATTGAAAAGCAATATATTCCCATCCACGAGGCACGCAAAGCGGCCGGTCTGATAGGTGGATGGGCCATGTATGTTCCCTACAATAACATCAAATCAGAGGGAATTGACTTCGATTATATGACCGTTAACTGGGGCCCCGATTTAGATAAAATACATCTTTACCCGATGGAATTACTTGGCAGTTTGTTAAAAACAGATCCAGGTTTAAAGAAACTAGCAGCCGCTACAGCAAGTACCCAAACGATTCTTCGTCATTCGATCGGTAAGAAAATTACAGGAACGAACCCGGGTACAAACAAAGACCATTATATCATTTTCGATATGATGAAGGTATCTGATGGTGCAGCTTATGAAGCGTTCGAGCAAAAAGTTTTAAAGGTACATGAAGAAAGAGTCGCTGCTGGGAATATCTCAGGCTGGTCTTTCTACAAGAACCTTTATCCTGCTTCTGACGAGGCGAAGTTTAATTACACTACCGTTCAAAGCATTGAAAAACTATCAAAATTAGATGAAATGATGGACAGCTATTACAAGGCAATTCCAAAAGCATTAGGGGTTTCTCCTGAAGAATTTTGGAAGCAAGCAACAGTGAAAAGAGCCCTAAATGCAACCATGATTACTAAAATTGCTTTATCTACTAAATAAATAAAATATGAAAAAAATTATTATGATCATGGCTGTAGCATCAGCCTTATTTTCTTGCGGACAAAAGCAAGATTCAGCGGCCACTTCTACGGAGGCGTCAAAGGATTCTTTAGGCGGAATGATGACTTCTACGGATGCAAAATCACAAGCTATTAGAGACCATTTAAAGGCTTATGTAGCGAATGATTCTGTGAATTATGCACCTGAAATTGCGGATAACGTGGAGGTATTTTTCCCGGAGGATACAACTGCAGATATCAAAGGAAAAAAAGCCTATACGGAGACTTTCTTAGGGCAGCATAAAATGTGGGCTGACATTAAAATTTCGTCTTTGCGAGTAATGTCAGTTACTTTAGGTAATGGGGAAACTTGGACGGATGTTTGGGGTATTTATACCGCCAAAGGACGGGCTTCAGGTAATTCTATTTTAGTTCCTATTCACATCGTTCATTTATGGGATGGAGATAAAGTAGTGAAAGAAATTCACTTCTATGACACTAAAGTAATTGCTGTGGAGGCAGCTGCTATGGCAGCCGCTGCAAAAAAATAGTAAATTTTTGTTGAAAAGGGTTTAGAAAAGGGGGCGCTGTTAGTACCCCCTTTTTCTCATTTTACGGCTTTCTCTAAATCCGCAATCATGAATTTCGACATTTGTAAAAAAGCATAAGTCGCCTTAGGTGCAGTCTCTGGGTTGCTCATTAATTTTCCCAAAACCGAAGGGACAATCTGCCAAGAAACCCCATATTTATCTTTCAACCAACCACATCTTCCCGGCGAACCGCCATCGACTAAATGATCCCACAAGTGGTCAATTTCATCCTGGGTATCGACCGTCACCATCATGGAAACGCCTTCATTGAAGTTGTGCTGATGCTCCATCGAGCTCTCCATCAAATGGAAAGGTTTGCTGTTTAAGGTAAATTGAGAATATTTTACATTCCCTTCTGTATCGAGTTCTCCTTTTTCGTAGAACGCTTTGTGCAGTATTTCTGAGTTAGGGAAAAGAGACGTGTAGAAATCAATCGCTTCGCCTGCCTTTCCATTATTCACTCCATTAAACATCAAATTAGGAGCCAGCTTTGCGTGTGATTCATGGTTCTTCATGATTTGCCAATTCACCCCAAACTGATCTGCGCACCAGCCATACAAAGGACTCCAAGGATAGGTATTTAGATCCATTAATACCTTTCCATTATCAATTAACTTCGCCCAAACACGTTTGATTTCCTCCTCATCTTCTAGATTTAAAAAGAAGGAAATGGATGGATTGATTGGGTATCCTGGTCCGCCATTCAGGTGCATAAAACGTCTATCAAATAGACGGTAATTATTCACCGCCATAGGGTTTTCAGAAAGGGGCTCAAAGCCAGAAAAAGTGCTTTGATAAAATTCAGCGGCCTCTTTTGCATTCTTATCAAACCAGAGGCAGGTAGCAATTTCGTGTATCATAATGGGTTTAAATTTCGATAGAAATTTTCACTTTCCCGCCTAAACCCTTTTCCACAATGTCATACAACGTCTTCATTGTGACGTTGCTGCCATCGTTTTCTACTCTAGAAATGTAGGAACGTTTTTTGTTTAATATGGTCCCTAATTGTTCTTGAGTCATATTTTTTTGCTCTCTAGCTTGTCGCAAAATGAGCCCTAATTTGAAAGATTGGAAATCTCTTTCAAGCTCATCCCTGCGCTCGGTTCCTAGTTCGCCATAGACCGAGTCTTTAATTTTTTTCC
>CAILUB010000030.1 GCA_903837305.1 uncultured Cytophagaceae bacterium | reverse complement strand
GGTGCAAGGTGGCGGAGGTGGACAACCTTTCTTAGCTACAGCAGGAGGTCAAAATCCAGCAGGTATTACTAAATTATTGAGTTTAGCGCCGTCCTATATCGCCTAGATTCGAATGAATTGAAAGAGGTATGTCAACGGATAAAAGTCCCAGCTTTTTATTGCACCAAAAGTTCCCTTTTGAACCGACACCCTCTCAGGCGTCTTTGTTTCAAAAACTAAGCACTTTTGTGCTCAATAAAGACGAATGGGCTGCTCTAACCTTCATCATTAAAGGGTATGCTGGAACGGGAAAGACAACGGTGATTTCCAGCTTGATTAAGATCTTACCTGCTTTTGGATATAAAACCCAACTGATGGCTCCGACGGGCCGTGCCGCAAAAGTAATGGCTAATTACGCCAAAAAGAAAGCGAGCACCATTCACAAAAAGATCTATCGACAGGTTAGTAATCCACATTCAGGTGCGCTAAGTTTTCAACGCATGAATAATTATGCCACGAATACGGTCTTTATTGTGGATGAGGCCTCTATGATTACGGATGAATCGGATTTTGGGACAAATAGCCTGTTAACCGATTTAATCGAATACGTATTTACGAATCCAGAAAATGGACATACAGGTAACAAATTAATCTTCGTTGGAGATACAGCCCAATTGCCTCCGGTAGGCAAAAGCCTCTCTCCTGCCCTTTCAAAAGATTATATTTCTTCTGAATTCCACATGGAGGTGCTAGACCATGAGTTGGTAGATGTCATGCGTCAAGACCTGGACTCCGGAATTTTATACAATGCGACCGCTTTAAGGCAATTACTTTTAGCGAATTCAACAGCCATTCAATTCAATACCAAATCTTTCAAAGACATCTTCCGCATGACGGGAGAAAAAATGGAGGATGGGATGCATTATGCTTTTAAAAAGTTTGGGAAGGAAGAAACGATTTTACTAACCCGATCAAACAAAAGTGCGGTTCAACTAAATGAATTCGTTCGAAGAACGATACTGTATCAAGAAGATGAGATCTCCAGCGGCGATTTACTCATGATTGTACGCAATAATTACCATTGGTTGGACGAAGATTCCCCTGCAGGTTTTTTAGCGAATGGGGATTTTGTAGAGATTATGAAAATCAAACGGGAGGAAGAGATGCATGGACAGCGGTTCTTAGATGTTTCCTTGAGACTTTGCGATTATGAAGACCATCCACCCATTGAGGCAAAAATACTCTTAGAAACATTACATTCATCGGAATCCGCTTTAGGAAAAGAAGCTAACAAGAAATTGTATGACTCTGTTTGCGAGGATTATGCCCACATTCCTAAGAAAAAAGAACGCACAGAAGCCATTCGAAAAGATCCCTATTTAAATGCCTTACAGGTGAAATTCGCCTATGCTTTAACGGTTCATAAGTCTCAGGGTGGACAATGGTCAGCCGTTTTTGTAGATCAAGGCTATTTAAAAGAAGAACAAATCGACCCAGAATACCTGCGATGGCTTTACACGGCAATTACCAGAGCCACACACGAGATATTCTTGGTCAATTTTCACGAACGGTTTTTCCCTTTATAAATTAAAGGTAGCCGCAACACCCGGATGGAATAATTTTCCATCATAGATCGTTAATCCTTTATTTAAGGCTTCATTTTGAATGCACGCCTCTGTCCAACCTTGGTTAGCTAATAGATGAACGTAAGGTAATGTCGCCTGAGTTAAGGCCATGGTAGAAGTCTGAGGAACCGCTCCTGGCATATTAGCCACGCAATAGTGAACAATTCCATCAATTTCATAAATAGGATTCTCGTGTGTGGTAGGTTTACATGTTTCGATACATCCTCCTTGATCCACCGCCACATCCACTAAAACAGTACCCGGAGCCATTTTCTTAAGGTCATCTCGTTTAATTAAATGAGGAGCTTTGGCCCCGTGTAATAAAACAGCACCTACTACCAAATCAACGGTTGGTAATGCTTCTTGAATTGCATAAGAAGTAGAAAACTGGGTGGCCACATTAGCAGGCATTACTTCATCCAAATAGCGCAAGCGAGCCAAATTCGTATCCATTATCGTCACATTCGATCCCAAACCAGCTGCCATTTTCGCAGCTTGCATACCTACTACACCTCCACCAAGTACTAATACATTTGCTGGTTTCACGCCTGGAACGCCACCTAAAAGCTTTCCTTTTCCACCTTGTGGTTTTCCTAAATAAAAAGCACCCACTTGAATCGCCATTCTACCGGCCACTTCTGACATCGGAGTTAATAGAGGCAGACTTCGATCCGCTAATTCCACTGTTTCATAGGCAATACAAACAGCTCCAGAACTTAACATCGCAGAGGTTAATTCACGAGAGGCTGCAAAATGGAAATAAGTAAATAGTATTTGATTCTTTTTAATGAGTGGAAATTCGGAGGCCAAAGGTTCTTTCACCTTCACAATCATGTCCGCAATTTCATACACTTCTGCGGCTGTTGCTAAAATTTGAGCACCAGAGGCAACATATTGCGCATCCGATAAACCAGAGCCTTCACCGGCGCTAGCTTGTACATATACTTGATGTCCATTGGCCGTTAAACCTTGAACACCTGCCGGAGTTAAGCCTACCCGAAACTCCTGAATTTTAATTTCTTTGGGGACACCTATGATCATGACGTTTGGTTTTAAAAAGAAAGGCCACCGAAAAAAATCCGCTGGCCTTTACCTTTGATGAAGTATAATACAGTACAAATATAGATTATGAACTAAAATATTTTGCTTAATTCAAATAAATAAGTAATTATTTCTTTAATTTGACCAAATAACAGAAAATAATAACACAACTACTCCTTAACAGGGTTGAAAACCGAAAACTTTATGGCAAAAAGTACGCAACTAGATGAATTAGATCACAAGATCTTACGAATCATTCAAAATGATAGCCAAAAAACCCTTAAAGAAATATCCGAGCAAGTAAACTTGTCCTTGAGCCCTACACACGACCGTATAAAACGCATGGAGTCTGAGGGCTTTATTCAAGGGTATGCCGCACTTTTAAATAGAAAGAAATTAAACCTCGGACTTTTAGTGCACTGCCAGGTGACGTTGGAAAAACAAAACCGCAAGAACTTTCGTGAATTCGAAGCAGCCATCCTAAACTTCCCCGAGGTAACTTCGTGTCATTTGGTTTCTGGAAATTTTGACTACTATTTAAATGTGGTGAGTGCAGATGTAGAAAGTTACAATCAATTTTACCAACAAAAATTGGCGGTTTTACCCTCTGTTGCTCACATTAGCTCCCTATTTGTGATGGATGAAATAAAGCAAACTACTGCTTTGCCCGTGTAATTTTTGTATCTTTGTCTTTCTATTTGGGATCGACCGGTTTTGACAGCTTATGTAGTCCGGTTGTAAGCACGTCGGGAGTTGTAGGCATTTCCTGTTAAAAAAACCTTCGAATTATAGCTGGCAATACTTCGTATGCCATGGCTGCTTAGT